>JBEPXS010000006.1:0-23874 GCA_041641755.1 Balneolaceae bacterium | reverse complement strand
TACCTGGAAGAAGTGATCATTCGAACTTGTACTGAATACGATATAGAGGCAGGTCGGATAGAAGGGTTAACCGGTGTGTGGGTCGGGGAGAAGAAAATCTGTGCCATGGGCATTAAATGTTCCCGCTGGGTAACCATGCACGGTTTTGCATTTAATGTGAATACCGATCTGGATTATTTTCAGTATATTGTACCGTGTGGAATTACTGACAAGGAAGTAACCAGCCTTGAAAAGTTGCTTGGACACCATGTAAATCCCGCTGAGGTCAAAGAGAAACTGGTTACTCATTTTGAAAACGTATTTGGGGCAAAGATTGTTAAAGATCGTACATTGCCTGAACTCGAAGGACAATTTTCATATCTTACAGAATCACAAAAAAAGGCTGCATCTAACCACTAGCAGAGTTTCATGATTAAAGAATTAAACGTCATAGATCGCGAAGAAAAGACCCAGCGCCGCCCGGACTGGTTGCGTGTAAAACTACCCTCCGGCGAAAAGTTCAAGCAGGTGGCCGATACCATCCAAAAGAATTCCCTGAATACGGTGTGTGCCGAAGCCCGCTGCCCTAATATCGGGGAGTGTTGGGGTAACGGAACCGCCACATTTATGATTCTCGGGGATGTGTGCACCCGTTCCTGTTCATTTTGTGCCGTTAAAACAGGGCGACCTGTTCAGGGGCTGGACTGGGATGAACCCCGGCGCGTTACTGATGCAGCCAAAAAGATGGATTTAAAGCATGTGGTCATCACTTCTGTAAACCGTGATGAAAGAGAAGATGGCGGCGCCCCGATTTTTGCAGAATGCCACCGAATGTTGCGCGAAGAGATACCCGGTGTTACAATTGAATCACTCATCCCTGATTTCCGTGGCGTGTGGGATGCGCTTCAAATCGTTATTGACACTCCTCCCGATGTGCTGAGCCATAATCTGGAGACGGTACCCCGACTCTATCGTGAAGTTCGTCCCCAAGCAAAATACAAGCGTTCCCTGGAACTGCTTCAACGAGTGAAGAATGCAGGTCTCCGGTCAAAAACCGGAATTATGGTTGGCTTGGGAGAGAAGCCCGAAGAAGTAGCCAAGCTAATGCAGGATTGCGTGGACCACGACGTTGATGTGCTTACCATCGGTCAGTACATGCAACCAACAAAGATGCACCATCCAGTGGAAGAATGGGTGCATCCCGACCAGTTTGAAGAGTATAAACGAATAGGCGAAGAGCTTGGAATTGAGCATGTAGAAAGCGGTCCTCTGGTGCGCTCTTCCTATCATGCAGAGCGCCACGTATGACAACTGGTTGATACCCAAAACTATCAAAAAACGGAGTGACTCAAGATCCTAATTAACCAAACGTAACGGAATGCTAGCACTCGCAGTAGTTGTATTATTAAGTTATCTGGCAGGTTCGATTCCTTCCTCTATCTGGGTGGGTAAGCTGGTGAAAGGGGTAGATATCCGAAATTTTGGCAGCGGAAATGCCGGTGCTACCAACACCTTTCGCCTTTTGGGGTGGAAACCGGGCGTGGTTGTGCTGTTAATCGATTTTATGAAAGGATTTGCCAGCTCGTTTTGGATCAGTCAGTTAGCCTATCAAATCGGTTCTGGTCCTATTTCCGTGATACCCAACTGGAGTGTTGACCCTTTCTTGCAAATACTTTGTGGAGTCGTAGCCGTAGTGGGCCATATGTTCCCGATCCTTTCCAATTTTGACGGTGGAAAAGGAATGGCTACGGCAGCCGGGATGCTCAGTGGTATAGAACCGATCTCCGTAGCTATAACCGCCGGTGTTTTCCTGGTGGTGATGCTTGCAAGTCACTACGTTTCGCTGGCATCGCTTGTAGGAGCTTTTATTTACCCGATCATTCTCGTTGTTATGCGATATGTATTCGGCTGGTCACTGGACGGTAGCATTTTGATTTTTGCTGCTCTGGTGGGGCTGGGTATCATTGTAAAACATCGGGGCAATATCAGGCGACTTATGAAAGGGGAAGAAAACAGAGTCGGTTCATTTAGTCCGGCTGTCGGTTGGTTGAATAAGGATGAGAAAAAGGAACAGGCAGCATCGTGATGAAAATAACAGTAATTGGAGCTGGCAGTTTTGGAACAGCCCTGTCCGTAGTGTTAGCACGGGCAGGTAATAAAGTTCAACTTTGGGCACGCGAATCAGAAATTGCCTACGCCATTAACAATCATCACCGAAATCCCACCTACGTATCTGGTGTAACCCTGCCCGACTCGGTTACCTGTCATACCGATCTGGATGAGTGTCTGCAAGACCGGGATATGATTGTTTTTGCTACCCCTTCACACGCTATGAGAGAGGTAGCCGAACGAGTTAAACCGAGCCTGAATGGCGACGAAATTGTCGTAAATGTAGCCAAAGGGATTGAGAATGATACCTTCATGACGATGTCCCAGGTACTGGACCAGGTATTGGAAGGGGTCATTATTCAGGATCATATCGGCGTTATATCAGGACCAAGCCACGCCGAGGAAGTTAGTAAGTTTCGTCCCACAACTGTCGTATCCACTTCCTATTCAAAACGGACAGCTGAAATCATCCAGGAAACATTTATGACGCCCATGTTTCGTATCTACCTGAACTATGATATAGTCGGGGTAGAGATTGGAGGGTCAGTCAAAAACATTATGGCGATTGCAGCCGGTATTATTGACGGAGCGGAGCTGGGTGACAATGCCAAAGCAGCCCTCATAACCCGGGGACTTCACGAAATGAAACGCTTGGGTATGAAGCTGGGAGCCTCGCAGGATACCTTTTCGGGATTGGCGGGTGTAGGAGATCTGATAGTGACCTGTACCAGTGAGCACAGCCGTAATCGATATGTCGGTTACCACATCGGACAAGGAGAGAAGCTTGACTCCATTGTTGACAGTATGGATATGATTGCGGAAGGTGTACGAACCACCCGATCCGTTCACGACTGGAGCCGAAAGTTGAATATAGAAATGCCGATTACGGACGCCGTTTTTAAAGTTCTGTTTGAAGACCAGGATCCCAAAGACGTACTCTATGATCTGATGACAAGAGATCCTAAAGAGGAGATTGTTATTTAACTAAAAGATATAGATAAAGGTACTAAATAAGGCTATCCTGCGTTGGAAGATGTAAATGAAACCGAGGTATTTTACTTCATGGTTTTTTGAAAAACTTTGTTACTTTTGGAACAGTAACAGGCTAATCTTATTAATTGAGTGGCTATGTACTTTGAAAAACCCAACGCGGCGACCCAGTCGCAAATGTCCTATCTCGATGTTAAGAATCTGGCACAAACCGGAGAAGGAAAGTATCTGGAATTTAAACGCACGATTCCCTCTGCAGAGAAGATAGCACGTGAAATTGCAGCATTTGCGAATACCAACGGGGGGACATTGCTGATAGGTGTGGACGACGACAAGGCGTTGGTAGGTGTAGATGGTTACCACGAAGAAGAATTTTTGTTGAACAAAGCTACCAATGAGGTTTGCAGTCCCGCTGTAAAGATTACGATTGAAGTGGTCCACTTCGGTGAACGGGATCTGCTCGTTATTAGAGTGCCGGAAGTTGAAAAGAAACCTGTTTATGTTCAGGGCAAGAAAGGGAATACAGTATACATAAGAAAAGGTGACCAGAACAAGGTAGCCAGTAGCGAACTGGTGGCTGTAATGCAAAATAAACATTCAGAAAAGGGGGTTACATTTGAATATGGCCCCAACGAGCAGAAATTATTTCGTTATCTGAATGAATATGGTGAGATAACGGTTAAGAAGTTTTCTCACCTGATCGATGTGAAATCTGGCGAGGCCTCAGGCATTTTAGTGAACTTGGTTAGTGCCGGAGTGCTAAACTTGTTTACCAAAGATAATGTCGACTACTTTACGTTTTCTCAGAAGTGTGAATCCTGAAATTATTAATAACTGAATTTAATTTATGGCAATACAAGACGACGATTTAGATTCCGTAATTGCGGATTTAGTAGATGATGATGTAGCCGATGCGGATGAAGATCAGCCCGAAGAATCGGCTTTTTCAGGCATTGATACTTCAAAAACTACGACCAACGGCGCCAAAGTATCGCTGACCGACCGAGCTGCCAGCCAGGTAAGAAAAATCAAGGAAGATGAAGATCTTGGTGACGATCTCTACCTGCGGATGGCCGTTGAGGGGGGCGGATGCTCGGGCTTAAGCTATAAGCTCGGGTTCGATTATAAGTCTGAGGATGATCAGGTATTCGAGAGCAACGGAATCGAAATTATTGTTGATACCAAGCACCTGATGTACCTGGAAGGCATCTCAATCGATTTCCCCGACGGACTTGATGCCCGGGGTTTCACCTTCGAGAATCCCAATGCCGAAGAAACCTGTGGCTGCGGAAGTTCGTTTGCAACATGACGCATATTTGGCTCAGTTTTTCGCTTTTTAATTTCTGCTTTTTAGTTTTTTAAAAGGTAATAGGTAGTATATCTGCCTTAATCCGCTTATCGCGTTGCTCTATTATTAACCATAGTACTTTAATAATCTATTATTACTTAAGTAGAGCCTACCATTTTAGCCTAAGGTAACCAGAGCGTGGGATATGCAGAAGTTTAATATGGTATCCATAGACCGGGCTTTTGAAATTTTTTTGAGAACCGCGCCTTCCTACGGTTTTTGGAGACTGTTCTTTAAGCTCGACTGCAGTCGGGGTTTTCCTCATCGAAAAAATGAGCACCACCAGAAGGGATAAGACTCCGAATTTGAATTATGTTTCCTCTACTTGTCTTTAAGTGTTCATTTTGGCTTGGTCCGCCGGGAGTCGGACAGTCTCCAAAACGAACCAAAGATCCAAGAAGAATTTAACACAACCAGTTTGATTTCAACACCGCCACTGCTTGAAGGCATTGCCAAGCTGATGTATGGCAGAGACTTTTCCGGGTAAAAATACTAGAGATGTAAAAAAATGAACACCAACAGAAAATGGTTTTAGTGGAGGCGCAGGGAATGCAACAAAAATTTCACCAGCCGCGGCCTTTTTGTACCTTTTGGGCCGTACCAAAAAGTACCCACAGAGAAGAAGAGATGCTATGAGTTAGTGTAAATATCTGATCGTTGAATTTTTCCCCTTATCAAAAAATGAATATGATTAAGACATGGCAGGTGCAGACCCTGCCATGCAATTCGTGTCTTCACCACTCCTCCGGTGCAATATGTGTTGTTTATATCTAAGATAACGTCAGTTCGAGATAAGAAACACATTTTATACCGGAATAGAAGCTATTTCTATGATCGCCTGACGGTAGAAAATCATCAGGCTGGGAACCAGCGCCTGCTTAAGCAGGCTGAAAGCGTACAAGCCCACTGATTCCATCAGTGGGTGATGGGTAGAAATAGCTTCTGTAACAAGTTTAGGTCATTCTTAGATCGAACTGAGGTTAAGATAGTTTAGGGTTTACATTTTCGGGCCGTAGATTATATCGAATATTTCATCAGGGTGCTGGTACATTTTTAACCATAAACAGGGAGAGGGAAGTAATAATGGCTGAAAGTATGAAGGGGATGATTAGAAGTATGTTTTTCCCAGGATGGTGAAGAGGTAAGCATTCAGTCAAACTTTGTATTTTTACTGATAACTTCCTGATAATAATTTATTTAAGTATAATGAATAAATATGGGGGACTTTTATAAGACTCTTCATCATCAATGGCTGCCTGCCCTAAAATACAATTATAATATAACAGGGAAAATCTTATGCTTAGACCATTAAAATTCATTTCGATTCAGCTGATAGGTGCCTGTCTGCTTTTTTCCACAGTAACCGCCCAGGAAGAAACGGACCAGGAAAACATGTACTATGTGGCGGATTATAATATTAAGTGGGAGTCGATTTTTGAATGGAATAAGATATACCGGGAGCATTCTGTTCCGATACTTCAGTCACTAGAAGACGAAGGCGTCATATCCGGATGGAGTGCCTGGATGCACAACACCGGCGGCCAGTACAACTGGCGTTTGGTCGTGGCAAGCTCAACATGGGATAACTATGATGAATTTTGGGATGAATACTTGTCCAGATTTCCCGAAGAGGAAATGGAGAAAACCGGGCATATCGTCACTGCCCACAGAGACCAGGTTTGGAATGCTGATATCATCAAATACGCAGATAATGCGGATAGCACCCAGTATATCTATGAAGCACTCTATCAGGTAAATTTTGGGAATATGGAACAGTGGAACAAGACGATGAACGAAAAGGAAGTCCCTCTCTGGGACAAGGCCCTGGAGGATAATATGATCAGCGGTTATGTGGTATTGGGACACAATACGGGCGATCGTTATAATCACGGCCGGGTGTATCTGTTTAACGAGTGGGACAAGATGGATGATTTCCAAAGCTACGTTATGGGAAATATCCTGTCCGATGAAGAACTGTGGAACCAGATGGGTAGCAAGATTATCGACCATACCGATACGATATGGGAGAGGGTTCACAAACAGACCGAAGACTCAAATTAGGAATAGATTCAGTGATCGAAGTCCTGGCCTCCTCAGGTCAGGACTTTTTTATTTACTCTCCTGCTCTCCTGCTCTCCTGCTCTCCTCTCAGACTTAATTACCTGCAAAATTTTATATAATTGTCTAAACAGTGGCAAAAAGTGTTGATTAAAGTGGAATCCGGCCCCATCGTTAGATATAACTCCTTTGGTTTTTTCATCTATTGCTATAATGTTGTTTTTTGCAGCCCCTTCCATCTGATGAATAGGATTCCTCCATTTCCATTCGACAAATTTTCAGTTGGAATAACGACGAAGATTCCTTTATAGAGTTTCAACTATGCTCATCGGCGACATTCCGGATATAGAATCAGGTAATTTTCTTGATTCGTAGTTCGAGGAATCAAATCCGTACTGAACAAGGCAGGCCCCTAACGGCACTTGTATAGTGATTTTACAGGAACTGCCGATACGTAAACCTCAGATCAATATTCTTAATTCACGTCCATTTAATTCATTTTCACTTTTATCTCAAAGTGATGTTAGATACTGGTTTCGACTAATTTGGAATGAAAAGAAGGGGACACAAATCAGTGGATTAAAAAACCACAAGTAATTGTGCTGTTTGCTTGACCTTTATCCAATCGAAAAATAACACCAGGATCGATAATAAATTTTATGTTTTTCGATAAATCGTATCCAATATTTAAATCTAGTCCTGTTGAAAAGTAGTTGCTAATACCAACTGAAGGAGACATCAAATATGAAAAAGAAGCCCTTGGAATCAGATTAGTTTTTGATTCTGAACTGAAGTCTCGGGAAATTCTTGTACCAAAAGAAAAAAGACTGAAATATTGTTTTGATACTTCATTGAATTTCCGCTCAAAAATAGGTACAACCTCAAAATTAATTAGGTTTCCCTCCGATTGTTTGTTGACTAGCATATTTCCGATAATACTAAAACTCTTGTAGTGTTGCCGGTTCTGTAATATGCTGCTATAGCTTATACCAATAGCTGTTGTACCATTGAATGAGTAGTTTATTCCTGTAGCTGGACCATAAGAATTATTCATATATGAATATTTACCAAAGGTATGAATACCGGATGATCCCTCTAGAAAAATATTTTGCGCATGGGTTTCAAAAGAAAGTGATAATAGAAAAATCGATAACAAACTAATGGCTATATAGCAATTAGCTTCATAGTTTTTAATTAACACACGCATATACTCTTTACCTTGAAGTTTTTAACAAGTCTTTTATAAAAAAAGGAAAGAGTTGTGAATTGAAATTCACAATAGATTTTTCTAATAATACCGTCTCGCAAACAACAAAAGGCCGTCCTTTCAGACGGCCTTTTCATTTGAAGTATGGATGATCTATAAGCCGAATTCTGTCGAGAGTAATCATTTATCTGGTCCCCGGTCGCCCGTGGGATCCAGCACTCCACCCGGCCGTATGGCGACAAGCGGCGCACGACCTGCATGAGCTTGCACCCCGTGAGGTTTACCCTGCCTTTAGTGTCACCACCAAAGCGGTGGGCTCTTACCCCGCCTTTTCACCTTTTCCCCGCACACAAACTCTTTTGTGCAGGGTAGTCTGTTTTCTGTGGCACTGGCTGTTCGGTTACCCGAACCTTCCTGTTAGGAAGCACGGTGCTTGTTGGTGTTCGGACTTTCCTCTCCACACAATATTAAAATGTGTGGGGCGATTACCTGATCATCCATTCAATAAATAGAGGGCTTTGAGAAAACTATTGTTTTGCTGAATCTCTGTATTTTTTTGTGAGTTCGAAATCTTCATATTGAGGAATATGAACTGCGATTTCAAATTCACTCGGGCTTTGAACTTCAAAACCCCTGATTTTTCAAAGCTCTCTAATATACAAACAATAAAATAACGAAAGAACATGCAGTCTAATTACACCGCTTCGATAACTTGGTATGGAGCTATCAAATATTGTGATAGAAAAAGCGAGAAGAGAAGGGACTCTCACTTTGTACTTCTCGTTTTTCGTTACGTACTCGACTTAAAATAGCTGAGCTTATGGTTGACCCGAATAAGATGCCTGAATTCAGTAGGTTAATCTACTGAGAGTTCTTCCTCGGCTTTTTCGAAGAAGGATGGGTCTACAACAATACGACCGCTGTTTTCATCAATGATAATTTTATTGCCCCGTTTTACTTCAACCTGCGTTTGGGGGGGAAGGGCCATACCGAGCGCAGCACCGCGTTCCATAGCTACCACTGCAAGTCCATTGCTCAAACCGTTACGAAGACGGTTATAGCTTCGCAGGTAGCGATCATCGATATTTTCTTCGATCTCTTCGCGTTTTTCCAGGAGCTTGTTCTCTTCCTCTTCGGTCTCTTTCTCAACCTTGTCGAGGTTCTTTTTCTTTTCATCATGCAGAGCTTGAGTCTCTTCCAGTTTTTCCCTGGCTTGCTCTAACTCGTCTTCGATCTCTTCCTGCCGCTTGATGATCTCTTCCTGCCGCGACTCGGAGTTTTCGATGACCTGTTTTTGAGCTTCTATCTCTTTTGTCAGGGCATCGTACTCCCGATTATTACGGACCGAAAGCTGCTGTTCCTCATATTTTTCCATCTTATTTTTAGCATCTTCGATCTCCAGTTCGAGGTTGTCGCTCTCAACTTCAAGCTGTTTTTTCTCCTCTTCCAGCTTATTTATCCTTGCCTCATAACGGTTGATGTCGGTCTCAATATCGAGAATCTCTTCAGGGAGGTCACCTCGTAGCTGCTTGAGCTCATCTATTTTACTGTCGATATATTGGAGATTAGTTAACTGTTGAAGTACTTCTTCCATAGATTGCTGAGTGATCGTTTAGTCCTGTGGGTTTTGTTTCTGATTTGGGATGAATACATTCATCGGGTTCGTTATTACATCAGTAGTAACTACCGTAAGTTCTTCGAATGCTTCAGTCAATTCTTTTTGAAGGGTGTGTACTACCGGCACTTCGCTCTCATAATGTCCTACATCCACCAGTAGAAAGTCGTCGGTATCGGTAAAAAAGTCGTGGTACTTGATGTCGGCCGTAACAAATGCCTGGGCCCCTTCAGCTATTGCTTTATCCGCCAGCGATACTCCCGCACCGCCACATACTGCTACTTTTTTGATTCGTTCAGCCCGGCCAGAGTGTCGGATGGCTGATACATTCAGGGTGTCGGAGATTCGGGTTAAAAATTCTTCTTGCGTTAAGCCCTTGTTATGGTAAAATCCGACCACTCCCATACCTACATTATCTGAGGGGCTGGCCACATCCATAACCTGATAGTTGCCCTGATCAAGCAGGCCATTACGTCTCAGTTCTTTAATCAAGCCCGTTACGTTGTGCTCGTCAATGATCGCCTCAAACGTGCGCTGCCCGTCTTTTCGGCCTTCGACATTATAATAATGTGCTTCCTCCGCAGAGTAATAGTTCAGCATTTTTAACACTGACTCACTATCTGAGTAGGAGGTGGTGAGTACGATTTTCCGGGAAATGTTATAACTTTTGTCCAGAAATTTCAGGTTGTCAAGTCCCAGTTTTTGAGCCAGCACAAATGAGACGCCATCCAGCGCAGCATCCAGGTTAGTGTGGGCCGCAATCAGGGAAATATTGTTCTGAATCAGTTTGTAAATAATTTTTCCCTGTTCGTTGGTCGGGTTGATGCGGGAAATTTCCTGAAAGATAAGGGGATGATGGGCAACAATGAGCTCGCAATCGTTTTCTATCGCTTCCTCGACTACTTCGAGGGTAACATCCAGGCAAGTGAGAATATTGGTTACGGTTTGCTCAGGATCTCCTACCAGCAACCCGACATTGTCATAATCTAATTTGGTACTTGGGGGAGCCCATTGGTGAAGAAAGGTGGAAATATGCCGGACCTGAGTGTTCATGTTGGCTATCCGCTACCCCCGTGTTTTAGTTGCCAGGTCGGATGAAGGTAACGTAGTAAATCTGGTTGCTCAGTTATGATCAAAGTAAATAAGTTGTTCAGAGCCAGACTCAAAAAGGTTAATATTACCCAATTCAGTTTACAAAAATACGATTTAAATCCGATTGTTAAAAGGTTATTTTCACATAAATCGTTCAAACGAATCTTAAACCCAACGTTGTCTTAATTTCTGATTACATGAGTGAAGATATTTGTGATAATTTGCGATCAGTACAACAGCTTATTACGAAAGCCTGTAAAGAAGCCGGACGCGATCCAGATGAAATAACCTTGGTGGCGGTCAGCAAAATGAAACCACTTGAGGATATTAAAAAGGCATATCAGTGTGGACAGGTACACTTCGGTGAAAACCGGGCCAAAGAGCTACAGGATAAGATGGATGCTTATGATGAGCCGGAAGTGCAATGGCATATGGTGGGTAACCTGCAGACCAATAAGATCAAATACATGGTGGAACGGGTGAACTGGATCGATTCGGTACCCAAGAAAAAAACGATCCGCGAAATTGAGAAGCGCGCCTCCCGCATAGATCGTGTTATTAATGTATTGATACAGGTAAATATTAGTGGGGAAAGTCAAAAAAGTGGCTGTGAGCCGGAAGATCTCCCAGCTATTTTAGAATATGCCAAAGGTAAAAGTCATGTGCGCGTTCGCGGGCTGATGGGTATGGCCACATATCTTGATGAGGATGAAGACCTGGAAAAAATCCGTCCGGAATTTAAACTGCTTCGGGAGCTGTTGGAGGAGCACCAACCCTATAACGGCGAGAATATTCAGTTGGAACAACTCTCCATGGGAATGACCAACGATCTGGAGATTGCAATCCAAGAGGGGACTACCATGGTTCGGGTGGGGCGCGCCATCTTTGGTGAACGTGATTACGGTTAAGGACAATGGTCAGTTTTTAGTTATACAGTGTGTCAGATAAGATTGAATAACAAAGGTTTATTTATTCTGGTTAATTAATTAGTCAGTTTTTCTGAGAACTAATTCAATTATACTATCATCCTGACTGCTGACACACTGTATACTTAAGGATGGTAACAAATTGGCCTGCGTTTCGTAATATTGCATGTTTCAATCTTCTGATTATTTAGTACATTATAAATAAGAACTAAAAAAGGGTATACTTATGGCTGCTTGGATCTGGGTATTGATACCGCTTGTCGCAATTATTGGTGGGTTTATTCTCGACTACCAGAAAAACAAAATGAAAATGATGGATAAGGGTCGTCAAAACGAGCAGGAGGTAGAAGAGATACGGAAGCTGGTGGATTCTCTTAAAAAACGGATCGAAAATCTTGAAGCAATTGCTGCCGGTGAGCCCGAGGAGTTCAGTAAGGGAGCAGGAATAGGTATGAGCGAAATCGAAATCAACGACGAAGAAGAGCTCAAGCGAGAGAATAAAGAGCAGGTCTCAGAAATGGCTAACAAAAAAAGGATGCAATCATGATTTGGGAAGAATTTGTACTATCTATCCTGGCTATTGTAATAGGTGGGGGAGTACTAATTGTGGGTATAGCCAAGATAACCGATTTGATTAAAACCTGGATTACCCGTGATTCGACATCGCAGTTCAGTAATGAAGAGTTCAGCCGGCTGGCCAAAGCGTTTATGCAGCATAAGAAAGATATGACCCGGCGGATTGAAAACCTGGAGGCAATTCTCTCGAAGGAACAAAACCGGGAATCGGAAATTGCTATCGAGGAGCCAGGACCGGGTGAGCAGCGTAGTGGCAGCTTGTCGAATGACCTGGATTCAGGATCAAGATCTAAAACAAGGACCTCGTAGCTATGGGTGGGTTGGAGTTTGTACTTGTTGTTGTAATAGTGGGATCTGTAACAAGTATTATCAAAACGTGGTTTACCCGTGGAAAAGACAGTGAGACGATTGACCGGGAGACGTTCGACCGGTTGGCACAGGCATTTGTTCAGCATAAAAGGGATATGCAGAAGCGGGTCCAAAACCTCGAAACTATCATCACAGACGAAACGGACCGGGAAGAAGATTTTCATTACTCTGAGCTGGAAGACGCCGATGAAATGGAAAGCAGTTTAACAAACGATTTAAACCAAAAAAAGAGGAGCCGATAGATGGGTTTTGAAGAGATGGTTGTGGCAATTATTGGTACAATAGCAGGCGTGGGTTTGTTCGGTTTTATTATCTATCAGGTTTCTGGTTTGATTAAGTCTTGGATCAATCGAAAGAAGGGTGGATATGATGAGGAAACCTTCAATCGGTTGGCTAAAGCTTTTATGCAACATAAGAAAGACACTGAACGTCGGTTACAGAATTTGGAGACAATAATCTCAGATGAAGATACTAATAGCTCAGCCAAACAGATTTCGGAACCTACGGATACAATAGAAATAGAAAGTGATGAGCCTGAGTCAGAACGGGAATCACAGTCTGATGATTCGAATTTACGTAATATGTTGAAGAACTAAGCCGTTCAGTTATTTAATCACAAAATGTTAGTATTTAGGTAAGCCCCCTTCATCATGAAACTTACAGCACTTGAAATAAAGCAACAGAGCTTCGAGAAATCATTCCGCGGCTATGACAAAGCCGAAGTTGAAGCCTTCCTGAACCTGATGTCTAATGAGTGGGAACACTTGGTTGGTAAAAACCGGGAACTGGAAAAACGGATAGAAGAACTCGAAGAGAAACTTAAACACTACGAACGGGTTGAAGAGGCTCTGCACGAAACCCTGCAGACTGCGAAAGAATCGGCCGAGACCAAGCTTACAGGGGCCCGGAAAGAGGCCCGTAACAAAATTGAAAAGGCAGAGATGGAAGCCGATTCTATTGTGCGCGAGGCGATACAGCAGCGACAACAGGTCCGCCAGAGTATATTACGGCTGCTCGACCGACGGAAGGAAATAGTAGGCGGTATCCGGTCTTAT
This sequence comes from Balneolaceae bacterium, assembly GCA_041641755.1. Classification (GTDB taxonomy): domain Bacteria; phylum Bacteroidota; class Rhodothermia; order Balneolales; family Balneolaceae; genus JAMQKA01. The sequence goes on along the minus strand of JBEPXS010000006.1, from coordinate 10,550 downwards.
CTGGAACTGGCTCAGGAGTCGCTCGACCAGTTTGCCAAGGATGAAGCTGACCTGTTTGATATGCCTGCCGACAGCGACGCGGATTTTGATGAGCAGTTTAAGAAGCGCATGCAAAACCGCAAGCAACAATTTGCCGACGAGCAAATGTCAGCTGACGACGAAGCCCAAACCATCCCTCCGGGCGCAGAGGATGTGGATGATATTATTGATGAGCTGGATTAAGTAAAAGGTGGTCCCAGCTGGTTCTTTTTGCAGCAGCTCAAGTATTCGTTTCTTATCCTGTCTGCATAATTTTTATATTTCGCTCATTCAACAACCTGAAAACCAAACCTGTATTTGTTCATGCCGCTAGATTCAGTGGAAGAGTTCAGAACCAAACGAGACGAAGCACTTGAGTTCATCCGGGAACAAACCAATCTGCGTCCTGATTATCTGCTTATCCTGGGAACCGGCTTGGGACACCTTGCTGATGAAATAGAGGTTGATCACAGCATTTTATACGCTGATATTCCCAACTTTCCCGTTTCTACAGTTGAGAGTCATGCTGGAAAAATGCTTTTTGGGGAACTGGCCGGTAAACAGATCGTAGCTATGCAAGGGCGTTTTCACTACTATGAAGGTTATACGATGCAGGAGATTGTTTTCCCTATACGAGTACTAAAGGAGAACGGGGCTAACACTCTGCTGGTAAGTAACGCATGTGGGGGCCTCAATACCAACTATCGGCGGGGTGACATCATGCTTATAAACGATCATATTAATATGTTGGGAGACAACCCGCTGATCGGCCCAAATGATGATGAATTGGGTCCTCGTTTCCCGGACATGAGTGAGCCTTATACAGAGCGATTGTTAGAGCTGGCAGAGACTATAGCCCTGGAAAAAGGAATCAAAATGCATAAAGGAGTTTACCTGGCCCTGAGTGGTCCTATGCTGGAAACCAAGGCAGAGTATCGGTTTTTGCGACTTATCGGGGCCGATGTGGTGGGGATGAGTACGGTGCCGGAAGTGATAGCGGCCGTGCATATGGGGATGGAGGTACTGGGTATTTCCGTAATCACCGACGAATGTTTCCCTGATGCCCTTGAACCTGTTGATATTGAAGATGTGCTCGAAGCCGCTGGTATGGCCGAGCCCAAGCTCACCAATGTACTTATGGGTGTACTTGAAAGGCTGTAACCAACGCAGATAAACCTTTTGTAAATACCTCAACAGCCTAAAAATAATTCTTCTATTGAGTATAGTTGCTGGTTGTTTTTTACATAAATTACCAGTCTCTAATCTCTATAAGAAAAATTTCACGCAGAACTGCCATTAGAAATGATTATTTTTCTGTAGTTCAGTTGACTAAAAGAAAAAGTTTTCGTTTAAATAGATAGTATATAATCAACCCAAACTCCATCTATCCGCCTTATGTTAAACGATGGTTTCGACGACTATATTTGGGATGAGTACCGATGGGAAGCTCACCTGGATGAAATTGAAAGAAAAAGTGACCGGTTGCGAAAGTTTATAGCTTCGGATAGTGCAAGCGATATCCCCCGATGGATCACCCTGCTCCGGGAAAATAGTGACGAACTCGATGCTGTGGATGCGTTTATCGAAGAAGAGCTACAGATCGAAGAGGCTTATTTCCCCGATTATGACGATGATGAGGATGATGACTGGGAGGACAGCCTGGAGGATGAAATAGATAATGTTTGGTTTGATGATGAACTGGACGACGACTTTCTGTTTGATGCCGACGACGATGATTTTGATTACGGGGAAGAGTGGAAACAGCTTAGTAATGAGTTTGCCAGATCTGAGAATGGTTCCATCGACACCTTGGATATTTACAACACGGCAAGAGGATTAGCAGCTTATATTTTGCAGTGGGCTGAGGGAATTCATACCAAATACCGTTCAAAAGAGTATAACGATTTTGTAGGTAATGTTCTTAAAATTGGGGCCAAGTTGGCCGCCGGTTATTCTTTTGGCTTTGAACAGGAGTTTCTGGGAGGAAATATCGCTTACACCAAGAAAGCATTACACTGTAATAATGTAGCACTGGTACTTCTGCAAGATCATCTGAAAGAAGCCCCGTTTATAGAACATAAATCCTATTTACAGCTCCATAAAAAGTTTTTTGAGCTACGAAATGATATTGGAATTTATGTACAGGAACTCAGAGAGCAATTTTATTTTGGGCTGGAGTAGAGTCTTATATCATGTGGAGTACAAGTATTCCGGGTTTTTAAGTAACTGTCTTTCATTCTTGGTTTCTACTCTCAATCCCAGATAGCTACTTCATGTCGCCCTTCTGAATCAGCTGCACCGCGGAACATCCCCTGTGCATTCATATCCATAAAAATATTACCATGTTTATCCACCGCGATCATGCCCGCTTCACCGGGATTTAGTACATCGTTGAGCAGGTAGTGTCCGGCCACTTCCAGTGGGACATTTTTGAATTTCATATAGCTGGAAACGGTGTGTCCGGATACTGCGCGCATAATTTTTTCGCCCCAGCCCGTCATCGAAACGGCTACTACTTCGCTGGCATAGGTTCCCGCTCCAATAATTGGAACATCACCTACACGGCCGAACTTTTTGTTGGTCATGCCCCCTGTTGAAGTTCCAGCAACAATCTGTCCATCCTTATCAACTGCCACGCACCCAACCGTTCCGAATTTGTGTTGCCAGAGGTCTGGCTCAGGTGACTTTTCTCCGCTTGAATTGTGCTGATTGTCGGATTGGGCATTTTCCTGTAAAGCTTGCTTTAGCGCCTTGTAGCGTTTTTCGGTATAGAAGTACTCCTGATCTACCCGTTCGACGCCCATATCGGTAGCAAATTGTTCTGCCCCGTCAGTGGCAAACATCACATGCTTCGATTCCTCCATAACAAGTCTTGCCAGAGATATTGGGTTTTTAACTGTCTTAACACCTGTGACTGCTCCGGCCTTTTTGTTGTTACCTACCATTATTGCGGCGTCCAATTCATGTTCTCCATCATGGGTAAAGACAGCTCCTTTACCTGCATTAAACCTGGGATTATCCTCTAGGTAGTTGATCGTCTGCTCCACTGCATCAAGCGCGCTGCCACCCTTTTTCAAAACCTCTTTCCCGGTAGAAAGAGCCTCATTCAATGCATCTTTGTATGCCTTGACTACCGAGTCAGGCTTATCCTGTGAAATGGTCCCTGCTCCCCCATGAATTGCGATTGCCCACTCTTTTGGCTTTGTCTCAGATCCATCGGCTTGTTCTGGTTGTTCTGCACAGGATGTTAATAGCATAACTATAATCGTGATTACAAGTGAGTGGGAAACAGGATTAATCATGATATTGGGTTTTAAAATTCAATTTAGATCAAACCTACAAAGAGCTTATAGCCAATTTCAAAGGTGTGCACTAATATGGTCAAAATTTTAAAATTTCGTAAGGATTGGTCTCTTTGTCGGTCTTACTAATATATATGAGTGCACAGGTTCCAAATAAGTATCGTTTTCCCTTTGCCAAATATCCGGCGGTGAGGATTGCTCTGCTGTTTGCTTCAGGTATTATTACAGGATATCACTTTGATGTTTCTCTGGTTGTCTCTGTTGGCCTGTTCTTGTTAGGAGCTCTTCTTTTTTTCTCTGTAGAGTTTAAGTTTTCCGGGAACTTAAGCCCTGTACTTCATCGGGTTTCGATAGCGGGATATCTGCTGTTGTTGTTCATGTTTGGGATAATCTGGCAAAAAGTGCATGAAAAGTCACGCCAGCCTGAATCGGCTGATATTTTACAAGCTTACACCTGGGAAGAAATTGAGATCACCGGAACGGTATATAATATCAAACCGACAAGTACGGGCAAGTACCAGCTGGATATAGCCGTGGATACAACTACATTCGGTAATTCGTTAGTCTGGGTAAAATCCTTCAATATGAGAACAGTGTTGGATCCTGAAGAGGATTCAATGCCTACAACGATCAAGTTGGGATCGAGAGTTGATTTCACTGTTACCATATATCCTCTTGAAGAGCGTCGCAATCCACATCAGTTTAATTATAAAGCATATCTGGCCTCTCATAATATATTTACTCAAGCCGGACTGAAATCGGTTCAGTCTGTTCGTAATGTAGAAAGCCTGAGCTGGCATTCATTGAGGCAGTGGGTGCTGGATCAAATAGAACAAAATTTTGATTCTGCTTCACGCCCCCTGGCCAAGGCGTTGCTAATCGGTTACAAGAACGAGCTGGACCGGGAACAAAAAATAGCTTTTTCCAGGGCTGGACTTTCTCATATAATGGCCGTTTCGGGTCTGCATGTAGGCTTTATCATTGCCCCCTTTTGGATTCTGATTCCCTGGTTCTGGACGCTCCGGTATGGCAAGCAGGTCGGCCTTCTAATGCTTATCATTCTTTTAGTTGGTTATGCGGGATTAACTGGATTTTCGGCTTCAGTTTGCCGTGCGTCTCTCACAGGTGGCTTAATTACCTATGGTAAACTGTTCCATAAGATTCGCGATTCGATAAACCTTACGGCTGTGGCAGCAGTCGTGCTGTTGCTTGTTAACCCACATGACCTGTTTACTCCCGGATTTCAGTTATCATTTTTTGCGGTTTATATAATTCTGTTGGTGATTCCGGTTATTAACGGCTGGCTGCCCGTCTGGGTCCGGTACCGATGGTATGGTACTCCGGTGATGATAGTCGTGGTATCGATTCTGGTGCAGGTCGGCCTGTTCCCGCTGTTGACCTATCATTTCGGAGAGTTTTCACTAATCGGTCCTCTGGCCAATGCGATAGTTGTTCCCTGGTTGGGGATAGTGGTGCCATACGCTCTTTTTTTGTTGCCTGTATCGGCACTGTTACCGATGGCAAGTCTATTGAACCTGCCGAACCAGTGGTTTTTGAATGGGTTACAGCAATTTATCAACTGGATCTCGCAGCTTGAGTGGAGCTGGATTCAGATTCACCTGGATTCCCCATTAATTTTTTTGATTTGGATCGCCGGAGTTTTTGTATTGGCGTCACTTAATATTCCGCGTATGCGATGGAAGATGGTTGTAATTTTTTTATCACTCCTGGTTCTGGAGTCGGGCAATAAATTTATTAAGAGTTTTAGTCCTGCAAAGTTAACAGTTACCTTTTTTGATGTGGGTCAGGGCGATGCCGCCTTGGTAAGTACACCAAGCGACAAACATTTTCTGATAGACGCCGGACGATGGACACCGGCCTACAACAGCGCCCGTTACATTATTCTGCCCCATCTCAGGGCTGAAGGCATCGAAAAGCTGGATGCCATATTTTTGTCGCATCCGCATGCTGATCATATCGGTGGAATAACAGAGCTAATTCATGAGGTGCCAATCGACACCATCTACAATTCGGGCTACCACTACAGCTCACAACTATATCAAAACTACCATAAACTAGCCAGGCAGAAGGAGATACCGATAAAGAGTGTTACGTCGGGTCAAACTATCCCGATAGATCCCTCAATTCTTGTCGCTGTATATGGTCCGGCAGAGCAACCATTCGGTAGCGACCCTAACGAGCACTCGGTAATATTGGAGATTGTCTATAACGAAACGGAGTTCCTGTTTATGGGTGATGCGGGCAAAAAACAGGAGCAATTATTGACAGAGACGTTTGGTCGGTTACTTGATACCGACCTATTGAAAGCGGGTCATCATGGTAGTAAAACAAGCTCTTCAGCCTTATTTCTCCAAAATGCCAGCCCCTTGCATACCGTTGTATCGTTAGCTAAAAGAAACCGGTTTAGACATCCTCATCTGCCAGCTGTTCAAAATATCAACAAATATAGCGATTATACTTACTTTACCAGCCTGCAAAAAGCACTGGTTTTTAGCTCTGACGGAACAAATATTCGGCGGATTGAGTGGTAAAATTGGTAGATTCCCCCTGATCCCTTAAATTTGCTTTGTTCTTATGAAATAACCAATCCCTGATGCCAAAAAATTTACAATCCTGGTTAAGTGATCGTGGCCAGCTGGTACTGCTAACAGGCGGGGTTCTTGCCCTGCTGTTTCTGATGTATCAGTTAGAGCATCTCATTAATCCACTGGGATATGGACTTATCATCGGCATCGTACTCTACCCGATTCGGCAACAACCGGTAGCACGGGCTCTGCTTTATGCTACGGCATTTGCCGCAGGTCTATGGCTCATTTATGATTCCGGGCACTTGCTGGTCCCTTTTATTGTTGCCTATGTAATCGCGTTCATTATTAATCCCCTTGTTGAAAATCTTGAAAGACGCCGCGTACCCCGGGGACTGATAGCAGGACTTTTTACCGTGGGGAGCCTCGGTCTATTAACCTTGCTTCTGATTTTAACCGTGCCTACGGTGCTCGATCAGCTTGTCAAACTGGGTGCCCTGCTGAATGAGGCTTCAACAAATACTGAAGCATGGGTAGAATCAACAGGTCTCCTGACATTGTTCGATAAGATCGGTTTTGAAAGTGCTACTTTCAAAACCCAGTTGGTTGACCAGATTAATTCGGTTGTTGAAGGGTTTTATCAAGATCTTACTGATCTTTCTTCCGGGTATGTGACAGGAGTAGGCAGCGTGGTTGCAGTTCTCTTTTTTGTTATTCTAACCCCGTTTCTCTGCTTCTTTATGATTCGGGACTATCAGAAGATCGGTATTTTTGTAAGGTCCCTGATCACACCAACCGACGTGTCAACCGACTATACCAGTGAAATTAGTCGGATTGTGGGATCATACCTCAGGGGACAGTTTATTGTCGTTTTGATCAGCAGTGTAAACCTAAGCCTTGGCTTTTATCTGTTGGATGTGCCTTATGCCTTGGTACTCGGTATATTTTCGGGATTAACCAACTTTATACCCACATTTGGACTTTGGTTCAGCGTTTCGATTTGTACACTTGTAGGAGCTACGTTCGGTGATCCCTGGTTTCAGCATTTACCGGCGATTTACATCGTATTCGGTATCGAACAGATTTTGGAGTCCGGATTTATTGTGCCACGGGTAGTAGGTAATCATGTGGGATTACACCCGTTGCTGGTAATGGTATCGCTGCTGTTTTTTGGATTTATGATGGGCATTGTTGGCCTGTTAATAGCAGTGCCCACAGCAGCTCTGATTTCAGTATTTTATGAGCAGTACAGGGAAACGAAAAAAATATCTTTTTTGAGTGGAAGTGAACTCGATGCATTTATCCAACAGTTTGACCGGGAAACCAAAAAAGAAGAACAAAAAAAGAGACAGAAACAGGAAAAAGAATTGGAATCCACACCCTGAAACTGTTTTATTGATATGTCTTACTAAGACTTAAGAATCCATTCACCCCAGAATAATTTATGACAGATAAGGAACGCCTGAACTTTGAAGATGCTTTAAGCAGGTTAGAAGAAATAGTCTCAGAGCTGGAAGACGAGTCTATACCGCTGGAAGACTCCATTGAGCTGTATGAAGAGGGGATCAAACTTTCCAATATTTGTACTGAAACACTGGAACAGGCGGAATCACGGATCGAAAAAGTACATGAAAAGCACAACGGAAATAACGATAAAGACAGTAACTGATTATGGATACTGATAAGGTAGAGCCGGGTCCATTGCTGGCAGAAATTAATACGCCGGACGACCTGAAGAAATTGGATCCTGAACAGCTTGTGGATCTCTGCGATGAACTCCGTGACTTCATAATAGATACGGTTTCGATTCACGGGGGACACTTTGGTGCGAGCCTGGGGGTAGTGGAGCTTACTGTGGCCATGCATTATGTGTTTAATACGCCCGAGGATCGCATTGTCTGGGACGTGGGACACCAGGCATACGGTCATAAAATATTGACCGGCAGGCGGGATAAGTTTCATACCAATCGTAAATACGGTGGACTCTCAGGATTTCCGAAACGGAGCGAAAGCGAGTACGATGACTTTGGTGTAGGCCATTCAAGTACGTCCATATCTGCCGCGTTGGGGATGGCTGTAGCGCGTGATCTGAATGAAGGGGATGATAAAAACGTGGTTGCTCTCATCGGTGACGGGGCTATGACCGCAGGCCTGGCTTTTGAGGCAATGAATAATGCTGGTGCACTCAATAAGGATTTGATCGTTATTCTGAACGATAACAATATGTCGATCGACCCGAATGTAGGAGCGCTAAAAGAGTATTTGACCGACATTACTACCAGCAAGACCTTCAACAAGATTCGGGATGAGATTTACGATCTGCTCGGTCATTTCAAGAAGGCCGGGGAACAGATGCGAAAGGCTGCCTCAAAGCTCGAGAAAGCAGTAACTGCTGCTATTACGCCCGGAGCCCTGTTCCAGGCACTCGGTTTCAAATATTACGGTCCTGTAGACGGCCATAATGTCGATACACTACGCCGCCACCTGGAGGATCTCAAAGATATACCGGGTCCGAAGTTGCTGCATACTGTAACCGTTAAAGGGAAAGGTTTTGCACCTGCCGAGCGGGAGCAGACCAAGTGGCACGCGCAGAGCAGCCCGTTCGATAAAATTACTGGCAAGTCGCTGGCTCCTGAGAAAAAGGGACCCGATATTCCACGATATCAGCATGTTTTCGGGGAAGCAGTTGTGGAACTGGCCGAACAGGACGAACGCATCGTGGGAATAACCCCTGCCATGCCCAGCGGTTCCAGCCTGTGGCCCCTGATGAACACGTTTCCCGATCGTGCCTTCGATGTGGGGATTGCCGAACAGCACTCCATCACGTTTGCCGCCGGACTGGCCGCCGAAGGAAAGAAACCGTTTGCAGCTATCTATTCCACATTTTTGCAACGGGCTTACGACCAGGTGATCCACGATGTGGCGATCCAGAAGTTACCTGTTGTGTTCTGTATTGATCGAGCCGGGCTGGTTGGTGCAGACGGCCCCACGCACCATGGATTGTATGATATTTCCTACCTGCGGGCCGCGCCCAATATGGTGGTATCGTCTCCGATGAACGAACAGGAACTGCGGAATATGATGTACTCCGCATCCAGGCATGAAGAGGCCGCTTGGGCGATCCGCTACCCGCGGGGCAACGCTACCGGTATGGATTATGAGAAAGAGTTCAGCTCTCTGGAGATCGGCAAGGGGCGATGCCTGCGGGAGGGCGAAAATCTGGCCTTTCTCAGCTTTGGTCCGATGGGCAATTATGTTATTGAGGTAGCCGATAAACTGGAAACCGAAGGTGTCAACATCGGTCATTTTGATATGCGTTTCGCCAAGCCTCTGGATACCGATCTGATCGACGATATATGCCATTTATATGCGCATATCATAACTATTGAAGATGGCACCAGGTTGGGCGGCTTTGGGGGCGCCGTCACTGAATATCTGGCCGACAAACCCTACAGTATCCCTGTCACTATTATGGGCGTTCCCGATCGCGTGGTAGAACACGGAACCCAGGAAGAACTACATCATGAAGTGGGACTTGATCCGGAAGGAATTGAACAGAAAGTCAGAGAGGTACTTAAAAGCAAGATTGCCAAGGCCTGAGTTAATAGCAGTGAACAGTATGCCATTGACGCACTGGCCACTGCTCACTGATCATTGAGATACTCCTCACTGAATTCCGCCGTTTTTTGTAGCGCTTTTTTCAAACGCTGCTGGTACTCTTCCGCTGGTATTTCGATACAGCCGAACTGGGCCAGGTGCTCGTTCCAGAACTGTGTATCCCACAGTTCAAATCCACCATTAACCATAACCTTATGACCGTAGTAGAGGGCCACTTTTGATGCCTCCTTGCTCCGTTCAAACATCGACTCTCCAAAAAAAGCAGCCCCAAGGGATACCCCGTATTGCCCGCCCACCAGGTTTCCATCGTGATCAAAAACATCTACCGAGTGGGCATGTCCCAGCCGATGCAACTGACAGTACGATTCGATAATCTCATCGGAAATCCATGTGGAATTCCGGTCCGCACAGCCTTCCATCACCTCGCGAAAGGCCGTATCTATTTTAACCACATAATGGTTGTTGCGGATGATACGCCTAACGTTGGAAGAGACATGGAAATTATCCAGCGGAATGATACCACGGTGGCTGGCGGTGTACCACTTTGCTTTGGGATCGTCCCGGGAATCAGCCATTGGGAAAACCCCGCGGGCATAGCCGGAGAGTAATACTTCAGGTTCAATCATAAATTAATCACGAGTCCTTAACGGGCTAATTAATAAGTGGTAAGCCAGATTATCCATCCAACAAGTTTGTTCCGGCTGCGATATCCGTGCAATTCATATTATCCTGATAAATTATTATAGTAAGAATTGAACTTTTTCACAGTATTAGATACGCTTTGCATTGCAAGAAGCAATGAGGAAAATTTTTCTATTGATACAACCTAAACATCCATAAATATAACGAGGTGTAACGTGAATGGACTCTGGTTGGCGACAGCGGCTCTTTTTATCTTCTTTTTGGGTTATCGTTTCTATTCAAAATTTATAGCAGAAAAAATTTATCAGCTGGATCCGGACTTTACAACTCCGGCCCATGAACAACAGGACGGGGTCGACTTTGTACCCACAAACAAGTGGGTGGTGCTGGGACATCATTTTACCTCTGTTGCGGGGGCAGCTCC
>JBEPXS010000005.1:0-9501 GCA_041641755.1 Balneolaceae bacterium | reverse complement strand
GGGCACACCTACAGCACGCTTAATATAATTGGTCTTTGCTGCAATAGGCGCAATATCGATCGGGTAGTTAAATACAACAATATCATTCCTTTTTACGTCGGTAAAACCCGGGATACGGATCCAGGGCAAATTAACACCGGGAAGATATATATTTGTGAATGGCACACCTAGAACCATGGGAGTGCGTGGACCATAGCTTATTTTGGACACCACCAGAAAATCACCCGTTAGCAGCGTTTCCTCCATAGACGGTGTGGGAATACGGTACGCTTCAAAGAAAAATGTTCGAATAATGAGCGCAGCAATCGCCGCAAAAAACAATGCATCCAGCCACTCACGGGCCCAATGTTTGGCTTTTTCGTGCTCTTCGTTTCTGCGCCGTCTCCGCCGGCTTTCCTTATCGTCTTGCTTCTCCAATCCTTCGTCTGCCAATGCTGTTTCCTTCCTAGTCTGTATCTATTGTTTATACCTGAAATTAATCGTCATCCCTTCCGGAGAATCTATCTTTTTTGTAACCAATTCTCCATTTGTATAACGGACGTCAAACCACTGTTCGCGTTCAGGTGAGTAAAAATAATCCTGAAAGGGTGCGAGATTATCAACCGACATTAATTTTTGAGACAGCGTTCGTTTAATCTGTGGCATCAGATCTATATACCGGCTGGCGCCCCCGTAAACCAATCCATCACCAAAAGGACCGTCAACGTCCAGTATCATCATCGGTATGCTGTCGTCAACAGTAAACCAGTATTCAAACTGAATTGCCTCGGCCGGCCTGAAATTCCTGGTATTGATCAGATCTTCCAGTGTCTGGGTGGGGTCACCATACTCGGCCTGGAGCCGTGCCCGGATTTCATCAGTTTGGCGTTTATCAAGGGTCGTTTCCTGGTAGAGTCCCTGACCGGTCCACTTAACATCAGAGAATCGTTGCATAAATTCCTGCCTCTGGTCATGAGGAACTTTTTCAATATCCGGCTCCTCAAACTGGCCTAAAACCGGGCTGCTAATGAGTACAAAAAAAAGAACGGCGATGGCCGTAATACGTCGTAACAAAATCATAAAAATAATTTCTTCATTAATTATTCTAAAAACTAAATAAAACCGTAAAACTTTGATTTAAAAAATATAACGTCAAATATCAGTCATCATTATCCATAGAAAGTACGGCAAGGAAAGCTTCCTGCGGAACTTCTACGGTACCGACCTGCTTCATCCGCTTTTTACCCTCTTTTTGTTTCTCAAGGAGTTTGCGCTTTCGGGAAACATCGCCACCATAACACTTGGCGGTAACATCTTTACGGATTGCCCGGATAGTTTCACGAGCAATAATTCGCGAACCGGTTGCCGCCTGTACCGGCACCTCGAACTGTTGTTGAGGAATAAGCTCCTTCAGTTTTTTGCAAAGCTTTCGGCCCTGTTCGTAGGCTTTGTCCCGGTGTATGATACTGGAGAGAGCGTCCACCGGTTCCTCGTTCAGTAGTATGTCCAACCGTACCAGGTCGCTCTGCCGGTATTCAAGAAATTCATAATCGAGCGATGCGTATCCACGGGTTCCACTTTTGAGACGATCATAGAAGTCAAAAACAACCTCTGCCATCGGTAGCTCATAGGTTATCTCAACACGCTGTCCCTGCATATGAAGCTGATTTACATAAATACCACGCTTGTTTTGACATAGCTTCATTACCGGGCCAATAAACTCAGAAGGCGTCAGAATGGTAGCCTTGATATAGGGTTCGTAGACAGCCTCCCGTTCTCCGGGGTCGGGCATGTCACTTGGGTTATCGACTACAATTGTTTCCTTATTCCCCTTTTTATTGATATCCACCTTGTACTCAACATTTGGTACAGTGGTTATGATATCGATGTCAAATTCGCGATCCAGCCGCTCCTGTACAATTTCCATATGGAGCATCCCAAGGAAACCGGCACGAAAACCAAATCCAAGGGCTTCGGAAGTCTCCGGTTGGTAGGTTAGTGAAGCATCGTTCAGCTGCAGCTTTTCAAGGGCCGAACGCAGGTCTTCAAAATCGTCTGACTGGGTCGGGAAAAGACCGCTGAATACCATCGGTTTGGGTTCCTGGTAACCGGGGATCGGTTCATCTGCGGGATCTTCGCTCGTAGTTAATGTGTCACCCACACGGGCATCTTGCAACGACTTCACACTCCCGATCACATAACCCACTTCTCCCGCTTCAATACGATCGGTTTTTACCTGTTTCATCATCAGGTAGCCAATTTCTTCGGCATCGTACTCCTTGCCGGTAGCCATAAAGCGGATACCTTCTCCTTTTTCAAGAGTGCCCTCCATCACCCGAACATATACAATGGAACCGCGATATGTGTTAAAAACTGAATCAAAGATCAGGGCCCGTAACGGTTTCTCTGTTTCACGTCTGGGACCGGGAATACGTTTGACGACCGCTTCAAGAAGTTCATTTACACCTTCTCCCGTCTTCCCGGAAACCTTAAGTATGTCATCGTGATCGCAACCGATTAAATCTACAATCTGCTGTCCTACGCCTTCAACATCTGCACCGGGCAGATCGATTTTATTTAGCACGGGAACAATATCGAGATCTTGATCAATCGCCTGATAAAGTGTTGAAATGGTTTGTGCCTCAACCCCCTGAGCGGCATCTACCACCAGCAGAGCGCCTTCACACGCTTTCAATGCCCGGGAAACTTCATACGAAAAATCCACGTGCCCCGGTGTATCAATCAGGTTGAAGATCACCTTTTCCCCGCTGGGTCGCTCATATTCCATTTTAATGGCGTGGCTTTTAATGGTGATACCACGCTCGCGTTCCAGGTCCATATCGTCAAGGATCTGCTCCTTCATCTCCCGTTCGGTGATGGCCCCGGTGCGCTCTAACAGGCGATCGGCCAAGGTAGACTTCCCGTGATCAATATGAGCGATGATGCAAAAGTTGCGTATTTCAGGCATAAATTATCTTCTTGCGATGGTAAACGTGCTCAGAAAAAAGAACGGTCAAGATACAAATTTAGTAGAGGGATTGCATACTGCCTGAAATAAAAATTATAACAGTGGCAATCAGATCTTCATCTTAATAAGGCAGGCATATAGATGTATAGTGCGTGATGCGTAATTTTATGTAAAATAGTTACGCATCACGTTTCAAACATTCTGCAAAATTATTTTTCCGGGATATCCGGGGATTCAGCATCCTCAGCGACAGGACTCAACAGCTCAACATGAAATCGGAATTCTTCGCCTTCGATAGTCATGGTTTCATAAACTTCGTGGATAAGTTCAAAGATAACTTCCGGCTTTCCCCGAACACTGGTTGACAGGTAATTGACATCTACCTCAACCTCGTGTTGGGCAACCATCTCCAGCAAAAATTCTATACTTTCACGCGGATTTTGAGACTCCATCGGTATATACGTTAACTGCGCGGTGGTAATCATGAAATTTTTTTTAATTTAAAATTAGCTTCCCCCTGCTAAAGTGGGTAAGGATAAATGTTTGAGCGAAAGAGTTCAATTATAGATTGGTTAAATGTTTTGCCCTCTCTTATGATAATGAATTTATAATTGGCCAGGTTACTGCCTGAATTATCGGTTGAGTACGTGACTTTATCAAATGAGAAAAGATTACCCAATTTCCTTGGAACATTTTATCCATAGAGGTGTTAAAGCTTTTGGATGAAGCCGAGAGTAGTTAAAAATGGCAATGAGTGTATTCATCCCTGCCGTCTCACCCTGACATAGTTGCACATCTAGCCAACACTCCAACGTTGAGACGGTTAGTTTTGACCCTGAAAGCCCCGTACCTGCTTGTACGGGGCTTTTTTTACTACTCCTTACTCCCATAATTATGGTATTCGCCTGCGAACACCTGAAATTTAACAGTGAGTTTATTTTTTGGATGTGCAAACAATGTTTTGAAATTGTATATTCCTTCTGATGATAAACCGATATCTCCATAGCATTGCCCGTCCCCACCATGGTGGTGTTCATCACCACTGAGTTTCGTATATCCATTTTTTGCTACCATTCGACTTTCTTTTCATTCTATCTTTACCATTTTTTCAACATAATTTAATTCTTCTGTAAGCCATGAATCGATCTGCCGATACCAAGACCTCTTTACGCATTGCCCTGCAAAAAGACGGTCGTCTGACCGACAAAACTATCAACCTGCTGGAAGGTATAGGGTTGCGTTTTGACAACTACAAACGTAGCCTGATGGTTAAATGCCGCAATTTTGACGTAGAACTACTGCTGATACGTGATGATGATATCCCAGAGTATGTGCAAGATGGGGTCTGTGACCTGGGTTTCGTAGGAGCTAATGTTACAGCCGAAATGGGCGCTGATGTCACCGTGCTTCGCGGACTCGATTACGGCGTGTGTCGCCTTTCACTGGCTGCACGAAAAAACGGTAATATCCAGTCGATAAACGATTTTCAGGATAAAACTATTGCCACCAGCTATCCCAGCCTAACCCGCAACTACCTGTCGGAGCACGGCGTAGACGCGAACATTGTAACAATTTCCGGGGCGGTAGAAATTGCCCCGCGACTGGAAGTAGCCGATGCCATCTGCGACCTGGTTTCTACGGGAAATACACTAAAGGCCAACGGACTGGAAGAAATCGAAGTGATTTTTGAGTCGGAAACAGAACTGATTCGAACCAACAAAAAGCTTTCAGAAGGCAAAAAAAAGCTGATCGGAAAACTGCTACTGCGAATTGAGGGGTACCAACAAGCCGAACGCAGCCGCTACATCATGATGAATGCCCCAAAAAGTGCGATTTCCGAAATTAAGGAGATTATCCCTTCGCTTAAAAGTCCAACAGTTATGCCGCTGGCCGATGAGGACATGGCTGCGATCCATACGGTTATCCAGGTTGAACAGTTTTGGGAAGTAATGGAAAATCTAAAAAAGGCCGGGGCTTCAGGTATTGTAATACTTCCTATTGAAAGTATGATTGTATGACAGGCCATAACCAGAAATAATTGACCATCACGGGGAATGCTTTTCTCATGATGTAATGTTTTTAATTGAGTTATGAAAACATACCAATTTTCAAATTTAGATAGCAAACAGGTCAACAAACTGTGTCAGCGACCGAAGATGGATTTCCTCTCGGTCCTGGAAAAAATACGCCCCATCATCGAGCAGGTTGAACAAAATGGCGATGAAGCGGTACTCGACTATACTGAAAAGTTCGATGATCAGTGTCCTGACCCATTGGTTCTGAATCCACAGGAAAGTGAAATATCACTAGAACCGGAAACCCAAAATGCCATCGATACAGCTTTTGAAAATATCTATCAATTTCATAAGGCACAGCTGACAACTCCCATCGAGGTTGAAACCATGCCCGGCGTAAAGTGCTCACGTGTTGCAAGGCCTATTGAATCAGTGGGACTGTATGTTCCGGGTGGCACCGCCATTTTACCCTCTACACTTATGATGCTGGGCATTCCCGCCATGCTGGCCGGATGTGAACAGATTATTGCAGCAACACCACCCAACGAGTTGGGATCGGCAGATAATGAGATGATCTATATCGCACAAAAACTGGGAATAACCTCTCTCCTTTTGGCCGGGGGAGCTCAGGCAATTGCTGCTATGGCATACGGAACCGAATCGGTTCCGAAGGTGAACAAGATTTTTGGTCCCGGGAACCAGTATGTAACAGCTGCCAAAATGTGGCTTCAAAACAGCGACGCACAGATAGCGATCGATATGCCTGCAGGTCCCTCGGAAGTATTGGTTATTGCGGATGAAACTGCCGATCCAGCATTTGTTGCTGCCGATCTGCTTTCTCAGGCCGAGCACGGGGCCGACAGCCAAGTTGTTCTGGTTGCCACTACTTCGTTCGATCTGGCAGTGTTAGAGGATGAAATACAAAAACAACTCAGCGATCTTCCCCGGAAGAAGATCGCATCCCAGGCCCTTGAAAATAGTTTTACAGTTCGAGTGGAAAACATCGAAGATGCATTCTATTTTTCAAATCAGTATGCACCGGAGCACCTGATTGTGCAGTGCAGGGATGCTGCTTCCAAAACGGAAAGTATAAAAAATGCCGGATCTGTATTTTTAGGGCCATGGTCACCAGAATGTGTAGGTGATTATGCCTCGGGAACTAATCACACGCTGCCCACATACGGTTATGCACATATGTACAGCGGGGTATCGGTCGATTCGTTCCAGAAGTTTATAACTATACAACAGTTGAATCGCGAGGGCTTAAACACTATTGCCCCGACTGTTACCAGGTTGGCTGAACTGGAACAACTACAAGCTCACAAACGTGCTGTAACTATACGACTTAACGAGAATGATTGATTATTATGCCGAAAACAATCTCAATTGACGAACTGATTCGTCCAAATATACGCAAGCTTGAGCCCTATCACAGTGCCCGCGAAGACTATGAAAAAGGCACTCTGTTAGATGCTAACGAAAATAGCTACGGCTCACCACTCCAAAGTGTTGAAGGGTTGCATCGTTACCCTTCTCCCCGCCAATGGAAATTGCGTAGTAAAATTGCAGAGATGAGGGGAGTACGTACCGAGAATGTATTTGTAGGTGTAGGAAGTGATGAGGCTATTGACCTGTTGTTGCGAATTTTTTGTGAACCTGGTATAGACCGGGTGCTTGTAACTCCACCTACTTATGGGATGTACAAAGTTTCTGCCAATATCCACAATACACCGGTTGATCAGGTTTTGTTAACGTCTGATTTTGATCTGGATCCGGAGGCCGTACTGGCAGAAGTGCAAGACAACACTAAAATGATCATTTTGTGTTCTCCGAACAATCCCACAGGTAATGATCTTTCTACAGATGCCATGAAAAAAATTACCAGCCGATTTCACGGTATTGTGGTGGTTGATGAAGCGTATGTTGATTTCAGCGATCGTGAAAGTCTGGCACAGGAAGTAGTCAATTTTCCAAATCTGGTGATATTGCAAACTCTCTCAAAGGCATTCGGACTGGCGGGCATCCGGCTCGGTACTGCTATAGCTGCGGAAGATATAATACAGTATCTGCTCAAGGTGAAAGCTCCCTATAATGTAAATTCCCTGACCTCTTACTATGCACTCGAGGCACTGGAAAATATTGAATCTGTTCATTTTAAAATTGATAAGATTAAGGAAGAGAGGGAACGACTCTCACAGGCACTGTCTATGCAATCTTTTGTAAAGAAGGTATATCCCTCAGATGCCAATTTTATCCTGTTCAAAATTGAGAATGCCTACGAAATCTATCAAAAACTTGCAGATCGCAACATCATTGTGAGGTATCGTGGAGATCAGCCCAGATGTGACAACTGCCTGAGGGTTACGGTAGGTACACCTGACGAAAATGATCTGTTTTTATCCACTCTGAAGGAGGTAACGGAATGAAGATTTGGATCCATAACGAAGCGCTTTCAAAAGACCGGGAAAACATGTTATGGCCCGGTGCTCTGTTTGGACTAAATTATTTACAAAAACTAAATCACCAGATCGGCTTCCAACTTGAAGAACTCTCGGAAATTCAACAACAACTGCTTGAGAATGAACGTCTTGACACCCAGTTCAACTCTCCAGACAAGGCTGAACTCTATGTTTTTTCCAAGGATGGGATAGCCCTGCAGGCTGAAACATCCGATGAGCTTATCTCCGAAGCCAGCGACTGGATTGAACTGGCGCACATCATCTGTTTCCCGGAGCGCAAGGCAGAGCTCAAACGCCAAACAGCCGAAACTGATATCAAGGTAGCTGTAAACCTTGATGGAACAGGTCATTGCCAGATTGCGACCGGACTTCAGTTTTTTGATCACATGCTTGAACAGATCGCCAAACACGGACTTATTGATCTGAAAGTGAGCTGCGATGGCGACCTGGAGGTTGACGAGCATCATACCATTGAGGATGTAGCCATTGCCCTGGGCGAATGTATTACCAAGGCTCTCGGGAACAAAGTGGGAATTCAACGCTATAGTTTCGTGTTGCCCATGGACGAAAGCAAGGCGGAGGTTGCGCTAGACCTTTCCGGCCGTCCCTACTTGGTATTTGACGCCGAATTCAATCGTGATATGGTGGGAGATTTTCCCACAGAGATGACTGAACATTTCTTCTACTCCCTGGCCATGCATTTGAAAGCTACACTTCACATTTCAGTGACGGGAAAAAATGATCATCATAAAATTGAAGCCTCCTTCAAAGGGCTGGCAAGATGCCTGCGTGCGTCTGTCAGCAGGAGTGAGCGCCAACTTAATATTTTACCCAGTACGAAAAATCTGTTATAACATATGATCGCATTAATACACTCAAAAGTCGGAAACCTGGCATCGGTTAGTAACGCCCTTAACCGGCTAGATGCCAATTTTATCACCACCAATGATAAAGATGAATTGGACGATGCCGATGCCGTCATCTTTCCGGGGGTTGGGCATGCCTATTCCGCAATGGAATCGCTTGAAAATAATGATCTGGTTTCCTGGTTTCGTAATACAAACAAACCTGTGTTGGGTATCTGCCTGGGTATGCAGCTGCTGTTTGAATCCACAGAAGAGGGTGATACAGAAGGACTTGGCGTCATTCCCGGTAGGCTTAAAAAGTTTGATTCCACCGAGAATAAAGTTCCGCACATGGGTTGGAATACTTTTAGCGATCTAAAACCTCATCCGCTTCTCAAGGGAATTTCAACCGATAATTACTTCTATTTTGTACACAGTTACTATGCTCCGGTAAATGAATACACTCTGGCCAAGTGTTCATATATTAACGATTTTACAGCAGTTGTAGGACGAGACAACTACATGGGGGTTCAGTTCCATCCCGAGAAATCAGGTAGTATAGGATCGCTACTTCTTCAAAATTTCCTCACATACGTGGAGACGCAAAATAAAATCAAAGTTTAAGTTTAATAAGGCGTTTAAAACGTAAACTATATATAATTGCAAGAGTCTTTTTAAACTAAGTTCTTAAACGATGTATAGGCTGCTCTTTTCAGTTCTGGGTTCTTTACTGATCATCTATGCTACTTGCGAAGAAACGGCAACTGAGGAAAATCCGCGCATCTACCGAGAACGTATGGTTTCTTTTGTGAATTCAATCAGTGACTACGCCAAAGGGCAGGATTCCAATTTTGTCGTTATTCCACAAAATGGTATTCAACTACTTACCAAGGCGCCTCCTGGTTCCAACTCAATGAATCCAAACAGTCGATACCTGTCCGCCATAGACGGTATTGGTCGTGAAAGCGTTTTTTACGGATATAATGATGATAATGAGGCGACGCCGGATGGGCCACGCGCTTTTATTAACAAGTATCTGCAGTTGGCTCAAGACCACGATAAAACGGTGATGGTCATCGACTACGCAAGTGATGTCGAGAAAATGGAGGATTCCTATGACATTAATGATTCACTAGGCTACATCTCATTTGCGGCAAACCATCGGGAGCTCGATGTCATCCCGTCCTACCCGGAACAACCCCATGAGGCTAATAACAGGGATATAGAGCGACTGG
>JBEPXS010000004.1:0-25074 GCA_041641755.1 Balneolaceae bacterium | reverse complement strand
GGTGCTTTGGATTGAGACCGATACCTCGCTGCCGGTCATCCGCGTGTTGGTAAATTGTTGAAAAAAATTTATGCTTCATATGAGGTTAAAAGTATAGGCTAACTCCTGTAGACACTTAATGTCCTAAGTACTTCTAACCTATTGGTGTGCAAGCCTTTTGTCTCTGACAAGAAATTGAATCAGTCCTTTTTGATCCGTTTCATCATCGCTTGGACCATCTGGTCGCACCGTTCCCCTTTGAATTTAAAGATATTGACATCCCGGACCCGTTTTTCGAGTTCTTCACGAAGCATACTCCGGGCCCTGTACAACCTGACTTTTACATTTGTTTCGGAAATTCCAAGACACTCTGCCACTTCCCTTGTACTCATCTGTTCGATCTCCCGCATTATATAGACACTGCAATATTTGGGAGATAATGTCTCGACGGATTGTTCCAGCAGCTTTTTCATTTCACAACGGGCAATCTCAGTCTCCGGGGTTTCCTTGTT
Organism: Balneolaceae bacterium; assembly: GCA_041641755.1. Classification (GTDB taxonomy): domain Bacteria; phylum Bacteroidota; class Rhodothermia; order Balneolales; family Balneolaceae; genus JAMQKA01. Next base: position 24,583 of record JBEPXS010000004.1, on the reverse strand, counting down.
TATCATAGCATCGTAGTCGCCATTTCCGTTTAGCATATCAACCCCGGTGTCACTGAATTTGTTGTTTTTATTGAGATGTTTCAGAGCTTCATTGATAGTTATGCGGATAAGCCAGGTTGAAAATTTTGCATCAGCCTTGAACTGATCCAGGTGTTCAAACGCCTTCATATAGGCTGTTTGCATTACATCTTTAATTTCTTCCTCTTCGGCCAGATAGGAGCGCACAATACGGTAGAGTTGCTGGTTATACCGGCGGAGCAGAATCTCAAAAAGATCGGTCTCTCCCAGCAGGATAGCCTCAACGATATCTTGATCGGTCAGAGAATCGTAATCCCGGGGATCCAGAAATCCATTCTTTTTCCTATCTGTCGATATGTTGTCTGTTTTTTTCATAACAGGTTGTAACCTTTTGTCCAGGTTGAGATCAAATACTCTTGCAATCAACAATACTTAAACCACAAACTCAATAAACGGAGATTGTATATGCTCATAACAACTATAATCCTCTTTGCTCTTGCAGCAGTTTTAGGACTTATCCTGATCACCAAAGTGTTAAAAGAAGATGAAACCCCCAAACCGGTGGTCTATAGCCATGGGGCAGCGGCAGCTATAGGTCTTGTCTTGCTCATAATTGCTTATTTAAATCAGGGAGATTCCTTCCTGCTGATTGCTGTACTAATTTTTGTGGTGGCTGCTTTGGGTGGATTCGTACTGTTCGGACGTGACATAAAAGAAAAACCGATCCCTAAATGGCTTGCAATCGTACATGCGCTTGCTGCGGTTACTGGATTTGTCATGTTATTAATTGCTGCATTTGGATCCTAAAAATTAAAACGGAGAGTACTCGTTTTTTGATTTCGAGTATTCATATCTCAATAAGATATGCTCAGAGATCTGCTTAAAGGGCGACTATTTGGCCATCCGGTCCATCCGATGCTGGTCCATTTCCCGACAGTCCTGTTTATAACGGGGGTTTTATTTGACCTTGTCGGACTTTCGGGGGCTGGTGGATGGTTCCACAGTGCGTCAGGTGCCTGTATAGGTTTGGGACTTGGTGCCGGTGTGGTTGCTGCACTTTTCGGATTTATAGATTATCTGAAAATAGATGAGGAAAAGGACAACAAAATTGTATTTAATAAGGCGTCCTGGCATGCAGTAATTCAGTTTACCGTCATGATTCTGTTCGGAATACAGTTCATACTGCGATACAAACAGGCCGCTTATTTTGGGGAACCCAACGGGATCGAATTGCTGCTGTCGGTATTGGGTTTACTGCTTATGCTGGCAGGAAACTACCTGGGAGGGGAACTGGTATTCAAACATGGAGTAGGAGTTCATAGAGAAAAGTAAAGTTGCATCAGCCTTCGAAAAAGGCTCTGGCTATAGAAGCAAAATGTTTGGGGCGGTCCAGAAAGGCATAGTGCCCTGCATTGTCGATAGCTACAAGCGCGGCATTTTTGATTCCTTTCTCCATTCGCTCTCCCTGGTACAGGGGGGTGGCAGCATCCTCCCGTCCCCACAGCAGTAGTACTTCCTGAGAAATGTGAGGCAGGTATTCATCCAGGTGTTCGGTAACCGATTTGACAAAAGTATCCCGCATTACGCCGGACAGTTTTTGGTAGTCGGAGGAACCGAGCCACCGCCAGATGGCAGTGGAACGGAGCTTGTTCAAAGTATATTTGCGTAGCTGGCCAGGCAGCAGCTGGAGTGGTGCTTTAAGCGTTTTAGCCAGGTATTTTTTAAAGTAGAAGGTCAGGCTTCGTTTAGGTTTTATTCCCGCGCCGCCTGTAATGAGAACTTTATCAACTAGTTCTTGCCCAGCCTCCCGTGCACAAAGTTTGAGCGTAATACGACCACCGAAGGAGTGGACCAGCAGATCTGTTTTCTCTAAGCCCAGCTCCTGAATAAATGTTTGAACGAAATCGGCATAATCATCGATAGTCCAGGCGGATTCCGGGGGTGAGGAAGCCCCAAAGCCCGGCAGATCGAGCACGTAACAGGTTCTCAGATCAGAGAGCATTTCGGAAAGTGGCACCATCACCTTTCCGCTCGTGCCCCAGCCGTGTAATACCACCAAAGGTTTGCCTTGTCCGATTTTCCGGTAGGCAATATTCAGGTTTCGATATGTGAAATGGTTCTGTTCAGCCATCATTTGCTGACCAACATCTCATAAATCCACTTTGAAAACAAAAAAAATTGTAAGGATCAGGAGAGCTGGTAGTCTATTAGATACGTAATTATTAAAAATGAGGGAGAAACCGATGAACAGGAAACTATTCTTTTGGCTGGAAAAGCTCAAGATAACGCCACATGAACGTATCACCATTACCATTCTTTTAGTTTTACTGCTCCTGCTAACATTGCTTAATTCAGTTATAGAGATCGGAGCGTCAGCAGGACCGAAGGATTATAAGGCACTCAAAGAAGAGATAAATGAGAGGAAAGCACTAATGGCACGGCAGGAAGCAGAACTGATGAAACGGTATCATCCCCAATCGGCACCAGAATCCGAACGTCCTTCCATGTTGGCTGTGGCAGCAGCTGGTGGCGATACTTTGCCTGTTTCACCATATACGTCCGAAGTCGGTTCTGAAACTGAAGTTCAACCGGTTCAGGACTCCGGAAAAATAAATATCAATGCGGCCACCCGCGACCAACTGGAGTCGTTGCCGGGTATCGGTCCCGTGTATGCCGAGCGCATTGTCAAGTACCGGCAAACAGTAGGGAAATTTAAATCGGTGGATGATCTTGTTAAAATAAAGGGAATCGGAGAGAAGCGACTTGAAAAGATAAAGCCACTGGTGGAGATTTAAGTATTTTGGTAACCTAAAATTTCGAGAAGGACAAGGGTCGAAGGATACATGAACTGCTGACCGTCGGGGTTTATGATTTATTCCAAATGGAGTCTTCCTGTTGCAAGATCGAGGTTCAAACGCTTATGCAAAGCCTCTATTAAAATAATCCCAACTGCTCATCCTGCCTGTCAACAGGCCAGGCAGGCATGGGATTCAGCTCGATCAGCTCGGAAAGTATCTGGTGAAATCGGCGGGCAATAGGTGGTTGTTTGGCCTTATCCGGGGCGTGTGTAAATACGTATGGATGAAGGCCTTCTTTGATCCAGTCCGCCACCATTATTGCCCACTCTTTCAGGTAGGGTTCATTGTTAAGAGGATCGTTGGCACCTACAAAGCGTACGAAAGGCCGCGATCCTGTTGTCTCGAAGCGAACAGGTACCTTTGGCTTCTTTTTTTGAGCTTCTTTTATCGTCGGATCATTTGATTTCATTGCGTGGAGTTTACGGGTATCAAAAGTGACACGATCTATGTTATAACTTTTCAACAACCGGTTCAGCCGATTTTCTTTCCGCCCGTGGTCAAAAAAGTCGGGGTGCCGAACTTCAACTGCATAACTGAATGCACTGGGTAAAATGCCGAGCAATTTTTCCAGTCTTGTCAATTCTTCAGGTGAAAACTGTGGGGGCAGCTGTATATGAAAGGGTCCCAGGTATCCCTGAATAGGTTCAAATACATCTATAAAACGGAGTACATCCTCCTCTACTCCCTGCAGACGTTTTTGATGGGTTATGGACCGGTTAAATTTAAAACAAAATTTAAACCCGTCGGGTACTTGTTCTCCCCACTTTTTTATCACCTGGGCATCCGGAATATTGTAGAACGTGGTATTCCCCTCCACAGAGTTAAAGACCGAAGCGTATTGCTTGAGGAAGTCGTTAGGTCGGGCATCATCACTGAAAAAGTTACCGACCCAATCCCTGAGGCTCCAGACTGTACAACCGAGGTGATATTTAGTTATGGACATGGTTCTCTACATTTATTATCACTAGAACAATACCAATTATACCGATTGTCATATGTTTAGTTTAATGTTAATAATTCTTTGATAATCCGCCAGAATCGATTCAATTTAACTGGTTAATCTTATGGTATCCTTTTATCGATCGGCTGTAACCGGGTAAATATGTAAAGTATTTCACACTGGTTTGGTAATTTGATAATGCCATAAATTAAATTCCTGCTCTCATCACACTTCATAAAAAAACACGTTATATTCGATACGTTATAAATTATAATTGGATGTGGCTCTGCATCTGAATGTTTTAAATAGTTTTTGTGATGTCGAATCGGATTCTCTGGGCTGACGATGAGATCGATCAGCTTAAACCACATATTATTTTTCTCGAAAACAAAGGATTCGAAATCGTCCCGGTAACCAACGGGAGCGACGCCGTTACGCTTATCAAGGAACGAGTGTTTGATATTGTGTTCCTGGACGAACAGATGCCCGGTATGGATGGCTTGGCTACACTCAACAAAATCAAGCAGTCGCAGCCCTCCCTGCCCGTTGTGATGATTACCAAAAGTGAGGAGGAGTCGATCATGGAGGATGCGATCGGTGGTAAAATATCTGACTACCTGATTAAACCGGTCAATCCCAATCAAATTCTGCTAACTGTAAAACGAATTTTGGAACGTAAGCGCATCCGTAATGAGAAATTCGCTCAATCCTATCTGCGCAACTTCAACAAAATATCAGAACGGATTCGTGAGGATACCGGCTGGGAAGAGTGGATAGATATTTATCAACAACTGACACGCTGGGAGATAGACCTGGAAACGAGCGAGGAGTCGTTGCGCCAGGTATTGAGCGACCAATATCAGGAGGCTAACCAGGAGTTCGGACGTTACATTCACAGATCGTACCAGCAGTGGCTAACCCAGCAAACGCCACAGCGACCGGCTCTTTCAGTGGATATTCTGCCAGAGTACGTGTTACCGCATGTAGAAAATGGTCAGACCACGCTTTTCTTTGTGGTAGACTGCATGCGCTATGATCAGTGGTTGGTGTTTGAAAGCCTGTTGACTGATTTTTACAGCATCGATACGGATTTTTACTATTCGATTCTGCCGACCGCGACACCTTATTCCAGGAATGCCATCTTTTCGGGATTGTTCCCGCTTGAGATAGAGGAGATATATCCCGAAATGTGGGAGCAGGGTGATAGTGAATCCTCCCTCAATCAATATGAAAAGGAGCTGCTTGAGCAACAACTGGAGCGAGAGGGGCTAAACCTGAATTTCAAATACGAGAAAATTTTGAATACGGATGAAGGTCAGAGGATAGCCGACCACATCCATAATTACACACAGTCTCCGCTCAGCACATTTGTATATAATTTTGTTGATACCCTGGTGCACTCGCGGTCAGACTCGGATGTACTGAAAGAGATTGCCCCCGATGTTCCCGCATTTCGATCGCTGACACGTACCTGGTTTCAGCACTCGTCTTTGTTACGAATTCTTAAGGATCTGGCTGAAGAGGAAGTAGTCATCGTAATTACCAGCGATCATGGGGCAGTGAGGGCCCTGCGGGATACCAAGGTATATGGGGATAAAGACACTTCCACCAATCTGCGCTACAAATATGGACGTAACCTCAAAGCTGAAGAGAGTGCAGCGCTGTTTATTGAAGATCCCAACTCGTATATGTTACCCAGTCCCAAACTGGTTAATAATTATATCATCGCCAAGGAGGATTATTACTTCGTATATCCCACCAACTACCATCGGTATCAGAACCGTTATCGCGATACATTTCTGCACGGCGGAGCCAGCATGGAGGAGATGATTCTGCCGATAGCTACTCTCAGACCACGATCAATGCTGTAGCGACCGATGAAGAAGGAGATAATTACAGAATCGGAACAGGCTACCCGACAGTTGGCAGAAACGTATGCCGAAGAGTTGCAGCCCGGAGATGTGGTTTGCCTCAAAGGACCGCTGGGTGCAGGGAAAACACAATTTGTGAAAGGGGTAGCTAGTTATTTTGGCATTGATCCACAAAATGTACTATCCCCGACTTTTACACTGATCCATGAATACGAGGGGAGGATACCGATCTATCATTTTGACTGCTACCGCATGGAAAATCCGGAGGAAGTCCTTGAAATTGGCGCAGAAGAATATTTTTATGGGGAGGGCGTTTCGATAATCGAGTGGCCTGAAAAAATTCTGCCATTCATTCCGGAACACTGCTATTGGATTGAGATAGTTTCGATGGGACCCCAGAAACGCAAATTTATATTTAGCAACGAAAAAAAATAATTGGCTATATTTAGGCTCTTATGGGAGCAAGTCAACGACTATCATATCGACTAGATCGCTTGCCGGTGATTATGCCTTTTCACCGGAGAGCCAAGAATAACATCCAGCTGGGTGATCTTGTTTATTATGGACCATGCCCTGAATTTTATGGCATCGGGGAAGTGGTACGTTGTATGGACGGGCTGGCTGTCGTGGACTTTCGTGGCACAGGATTGCTGAATATCCAGAAAGATGCGCTCTCCATGAAATATCTTATTCCTATCCACAAGTTGAATCTCGGGCACATTCTCAAAAGCACCTGAGAATTTATCTTTTAGTCAGTTTTTTCTCAACCATTTCTGTCATCTCCAGCAGATTCTCCTCTTTTTTCTTCCTCCCGAAAATCCAGAACAGAATACTTACTGCCAGACCGGGGTAGAACGGTTCAACCCCTAAAAAGGTGTAGGAATATTGCTGTTGATTAAAGATGGTGCCCAATACCAGCCATCCCAGTGAAATCAAAATACTGATGATCATAGTTGGCAAGACAAAAGATCGTTTCAACGTAAAAATCCGCAGATAGACACCTAATACCGGTATCAACAAGCCCGGAATCATCACCGATCCGATGACATACCAAAGATTGATGACGCTGGGATAAATGATGATGAGCAGGATGCCGAGAACTGCAGCAATCAGCACGCTTATACGAGTCAGGCGGTTATTTGGGGTTTCAGGCAAATAGTTAATCAGAAAGTCGCGCCCCAGTGTTTGTCCGGACAGGAATAGGTAGCTGTCCATTGTAGACATGATAGTAGCCAGCAGTGTCATGAAAAAGAGTCCCTTGATGCCAAGTGGCAGAATTTCGTTGGCAAGGTAGGGATAGACCATTATTGGTTCCTGGAGGTCGGGCCCTAAAATAGCCCAGCCGTACATACCGCTGAACATCGTCATAAAATCAAAAAGAGACCATAGCAGGATGGAGACGAAGATCCCTTTTTTTGCTGTCTCAGGAGATTTTGCTGCCGCTGCGCGCTGGTGAAAGCTGGGATCCACAAAAGTCCAGAGTGCAATAAAAAACCAAACCAGAATGTATTGCAGGTCGTGTCCGCCAGTGATATCGCGGTAGGTTTCAGGTACGTTCTCCCAGAGTGTTCCGATGAAGCCGTATTCCTGAAAGGCAAAGCCTAGCAAAAGGATGAATCCACCGAACATCAGGGTTACCTGTAGCATGTCGGTACGTACAACGGCGCTAAATCCCCCAAAACTGACGTATGCAACCGAAAACAGAGCAACGGCAGAAGCATACCACAAAAAGTTTCCAGTGCCTCCGGTCAGGTATTGAAACAGGAGACCAAGCATGAGGATATAAGGAGCGGGACTGACCAGCACGAAGATAGGCAGCGCCGAAAACCGTCCGGCTTTATCTCCATAAATGTTGGCAACCGCTTCCGGAATAGACAGTGCTTTGTTCATCCGTATTTTACCAGCCAGGAAAATAGCAAAGAGAGCTGAAAATATATAGAAAGGCAATCCGAACAGTAACCATTGAGAAATTCCGTATTGATAGCTGTATTCTCCGACTCCCAATATGCCACCGTACCAGGTTGAGACCAGTGTAGCTACGAATGCAGGAAGGGTCATTTTACGACCTGAAAGCAGAAAGCTCTCCTCATCCTGACTCTGCCAGTCTTTTTGCCAGCTCAAATAGGCCAGCAGTCCAAAGTAGGAGAAAAGGAGCAGCCAATCGAATGTCGTAAATTGGAGTTCAGTCAAATTATTGAATTAATTTTGGATCCAAAACAGCTCAAAGATATTTGTTTGGCAGGCAGGCATCAATGAAAACCCTGTCGGAATTTCAGAAATTATCTGGTATTTCATCATGTGCAATAAATATCAAAAGATCGCCGGAATCATACTTGATGTGAAGGGGGGAAGAGACTACCCGGTTTGAGGACCCGTCACGAACTCCATTTTCTAGGTAATCGTCCTCTAATGGATACTTCAGCCCTTTAGTTAGGATGCCCTCCACCCGGCCAGACAGTGGGAATAGTGAAACGGTGGTTCCGTGCGGCAACTCTGCCGAAAAGGAATGTGGCAGCAAAAATATTTTACCAAAGCTATCTTTAAAAATCAACGAGTCAAAACGGTCGTCAAATGCTTTTAAAACCGAGAGGTTCTTAAGTGTCTGGTCGATACGCTGGCCGGTGACTCCGAGTACAATTACGTCAGTGATACCCCGCCTGGCGGCTAGTTTTAGTGCCTTCTCCAGGTCATTGGTCTCTTGGTCGGGATCTTTGATCACTTCGAAGTCATCCATTTCACGCGTTCGAAAGCTGTCAAGGTCGCCAATTACCACATCGGGTGCAAAACCCATGTCTCGTGCTGTATTGCCACCACCGTCAGCTGCAATAAAAAGGTCGGTTTCCTGCAAATGGTTGCCCAGAAGTGCGGGTTTTGGGGGGAGCCCGTTACAAAGAATCAGTCCTTTCATCAGATATATTTTTTATATGTTAGAAACACCATTATCGGAGCGCAGGGATCATAGATATAAAATACAGTTACTCAGGCAATAAAGAAGGGGTTAAAAATAATTGCTTTCTTCAAGCCAATACCTTTTTTTAATAAGCTTATTTTTCTTCCATTTACGACCCATTTTGAAAAATGTTTAAAGAACTGATACAGAGGTTACAACAGTATCAAACCGTAGGGGTATTCTCTCATATACGTCCTGATGGTGATTGTATCGGTGCGCAGGTTGCAATGTGTCTTTGGCTGGAGAAGAATGGTATTGAGGCGTATGCTTTTAATGATGACCCGGTACCGATGAATCTGGAATGGCTGGAGGACTATTTCCCTGTTCAGGAACCGGAAGAAAAGAAGCTGAGAAAGTGTGAGGCTTTTGTATTGGTTGATGGTAACTCACCACCCCGTTTTGGCACCTACTCTGATTATATCCAGGACGATCCGAAACCTACCTTTATGATTGATCACCATCCTGATCCCAAAGACGGGTTTGATCTGAGTATTTCTGTTGAGGAGGCCTCTTCAACCTGTGAACTCATTTTCCACGTTTATCTGCAACACGACATTTCACAGCTGGACGAACAGGCTGCCAAGGCGCTCTATACCGGAATTCTTACTGATACCGGTTCGCTGCAGTACGACAGCGTGACCCCTGATACCATGAATATTATTTCTGAGCTTCTGCGTTTAGGGGAGTTTCGGCCCAACGAAGTGGCTGAGAAGGTCTTTTCCCATAAATCACTCAATCAGTTACGCCTGCTGGGTCTGGCTATTGGTACAATCGAGCTTTATGAGGACAATCAAATAGCCATTATGTGCGTTACCGAAGAAATGCTTGAAAAGACCAATACCACCAATGACGATACCGAAGGCTTTGTAGCTTATCCGTTGAGTGTGGCCGATATAAAAGCGGCCGTCCTGTTCAAGGCACTTGGGGATGGAGTGAAGATGAGTCTTCGTTCAAAAAGCAACGAAGTTGATGTAAATAAATGGGCCCGCGAAATCGGAGGCGGTGGACACAAAAAAGCTTCAGGTGCCTGGCACCCTGGTCCATTGGAGAAAACCATTGAAGAGGTGGTAGAGATCGGATCCAAGCAGCTCGTTCATATTGATAAGTCCTAAACCAGCGGTTTTGACATGCCAAGAACGCTATTCTTTCCCCTGACTATAGTTCTGTTATTCTCTTTTTTGTGGGGATGTTATTCCCCGAAAAATAATGACTCTGCAGTCCCTCCAAGCCAGTCAGCCCAGACAGCAGGGCCCCACACTTTACAAAATTCTCAGCATGCCCCAGTTTCGGGCAGTGGAGCTGCAGCTTCGTCATCCCGATCCGGATCTGCTACTAACGCATTTTCTGCCCAACAACCCGATTCTACCGTTTATGCATCCAGGGATAACGCCATTACCCAGGCGGTGCGGAATGTAAGTCCGGCTGTCGTTAGTATTACTGTAACGGAGGTAGTACAGGGAGGCCGCCGGTTGGCATTTGATGAATATTACGGATTCTTTCTGGCCCCGCAAGAACGGGAATTTAACAGCATGGGATCTGGTTTTATCATCAGTAAAGAGGGCCATGTGGTAACCAATGAGCATGTAACCGGTAAAAATGCCAAGAAAATAGTAGTTTCTCTGCCCGATGGTTCCCAACACGAGGCCAAGTTGCTGGGATCTGACGAACTGGCTGATCTGGCCCTTCTAAAAATACAGGCTGATCGAGAATTCCCTCATATGAATTTTGGCGATTCCGACAGGGTAATGGTCGGGGAGTGGTCAATCGCCATCGGTAATCCATTCGGTTTGTTTGAGGCTGCCCAGCCTTCAGTAACGGTAGGCGTTGTCAGTGCCATCCGGCGCGATTTCAGGCCCGATCCCAACGAGCCGCGTGTATATATGGATATGATACAGACCGATGCCGCCATCAACCGGGGAAACTCGGGCGGACCACTCGTAAACAGCCAGGGACAGGTGATCGGGGTAAATACCTTTATCTACACCGGTGGGACCAGCGGGGGTAATGTGGGACTTGGATTTGCGATTCCCAGTAATCGCGTGGAAAAAATTATCGGGCAGCTGGCACGGTCGGGTGAAGTGAAGCTGAGCTATGACCCCGGGTTTGAGACTACACCGATGACCTATCGCATTGCGGCTCAGTACGACCTGCCTGCCATCATGGGGCTTCTTGTGACCAGTGTCAATAAAAATGGACCCGCTTATGAAGCTGGTGTTGTGCCGGGTGATATTATCCTGAAAATTGGGAATGAGCGTGTACACAGCCAGATGCATGCCCAGGCCCTGATGCGTGAATACAGTGAGGGTGAAACCATGAAACTTGAACTTATGCGCAAAAACAAGCGCTATGAAGCGGAAATGAAGCTTCGGCAGAAAGTGGACAGTACTACTTCCCAGTCAAATGGAGAATAGCGGTATTTAACTCATTCTTTTCTTTTTAAAAATTTCTCCACCCGTTGCTCGTGTTGCTCATCCTCCCAAAATTTCCCGAAGGGCTTGAGTTCTGCTTCAATCGCCTTCCACCGGGATTTACTGAAAGCCAGGGCACCCTGTTTTAGTACTTTGATAAATGCCCGATTATTTTTACTGATCTGCCCGGCCCAGCTGACAGCTTCTTCATCGAGATGGGAGGATTCCGAAATTTTATCGATCAGCTTATGACTGAGAGCGGTGTCTGCATCGATTTTAGCAGTTTCCGCCAGCCAGCGGAGGGCGGTTGATCGCCCTACTTTTTCCACCAGTCGCGTAAGTCCGCCCCAGCCAGGGGGTAAGTAAAACTTGCCTTGGCTGAAGCTAAAAGTGGCATGCTTTGATGCGATACGGAAGTCGAAGGCAAGCATCATCTCCCAGCCACCGCCATAGGCAGCCCCGTTAATGGCGGCGATGGTCCAGCAGGGAAGTTTTTCAATACGTTTCAGGATCGTACCCATACGTCGCCCCATCTTTTTAGCGTCTTCGGCTAACTTGATACCATGAAACTCTTTGAGGTCGCCACCGGAAACGAATGCCTCCTCACCGGCCCCGGTCAGGATCAGCGCACGAATTGTTTCCTCTTCTTCTATGCGATCCAGCAACAGCTCCAGTTGCTCCATTACATCAAAATTTATGGCGTTCATCGCCTCGGGTCGCTGAATGGTGACTGTTATTTTGTGCTCGTTTTGTTCGATTTTCAATGGCTTCACAGAGAGATATTTTTTAATAGTTGACGGAGCTTGCTTGATCCTGATATCATTAAAATCGATAATTTAGTTGGAAGTTAAAATTTCCGAATCCGTATAGTTTTTGTTGCTCGGTCTTATAATTTATTTATTTTTCACTGGCTGGATGAAAACTGCACGGAATAAAAACAGTTGATTAAGACCTGTATGGCTTGAAATACGGACTTAAGTATGTGTAAATAACAAAAGGGCAGCGTAAAATTTGAATTTGGAAAATATATCTAAAATTATTTAAATCAGTTGTCGGAAGCCGAAATCTCCAACTCTAACGGTACAGGTATTGGTTCCAGATAAAGCAAAAATCAACCGCTCTCTGTCATCCAAACTCGTTGATGCCCGTGTTGCACAGGTGTTTAATACGTTTGAAAAGGTACTAGTAACCTCTTCGTTTGGAACTACCTCGTCAGTACTGTTGCATATATTGAGTCGGGTAAAACCGGGATATCCAGTCTACTTTATCGATACGGGGTATCATTTCGAAGAGACGTTGGCATATAAAGAGAAGTTGACAGAATTACTCGATCTCAATGTCATTGATCTGAATCCGGATCCATCAAAGCACCGAGCCACAAAAGAAAAGAAGCTATGGCTGAATAATCCCGACCGATGTTGTCATATCAATAAGGTAGAACCGCTTCAAAACGTAAAAGATAATTTTTTGATTTGGATGTCGGGTGTTATAGGGTATCAAAACAGATATAGAAGCAATCTCAATATTATTAGTGAACAGACGGAGATGTTGCGCTGCTATCCTCTTATCGACTGGAATAAAAGCATGGTTGAGGAGTATATGGAAACTTATGGGCTGCCTGTGAATCCCCTTGCCGAGAAAGGATATGCTTCCATTGGCTGTACGCACTGTACGATGCCGGGGAAGGGTCGTAATGGGCGTTGGACTGATTCCGGCAAGACTGAATGTGGCCTGCACCGGTAGGAGAGGAAAAGGATCAAATATGCATTATCCCCATCAGAAAAAGACCGGATTTTCTATTCAGATTTTTTAAATCTCCTCATCCTCAATTTCATAGCTGATGGACTGATTCTGCGTTTCCCTGATCAGCCACTGTAAGTAGTCTTGGTTCCCTTCCTGTTCTGTGAGTGTCAAAGATACCACACACGGACAATCGTAACTGTGGAGCTCTTTAACCCGCTTAGTAAGAGGTTTAACATTGTGATAAGGCGTTTTGGCAATTAAAATGGCTTCATTAGCCTCTTCAACTTCTCCTTCCCAGCGATAGATTGATTCCATCCCATCAATAATATTTACACATGCAGCCAGTTTATCTTCCACGAGGGTACGACCAATACTTCGGGCTTCTGCTTTGTCTTTGGTGGTAATATATACGAGGCGAAGGTTGTAGAACATACCGGATAATTTATGTTGAAAAGCTTTGATTAAGTGAAATTACAAAATTGATTGAAATGTCTCACAAAAGAATGAATGGTGTGTTTAAAGTATGTGTTGAAATGAGACCGAAAAAGTCGTAGTTTTTGTGGCTTTTAGACTTCCGCAAAATGTCAGAGCTATTTTAGTTTTTGAACATGCGAGAGTGGCGGAATTGGTAGACGCGCTAGATTTAGGATCTAGTGCCTTTTTGGCGTGGGGGTTCGAGTCCCCCCTCTCGTACTCTCGTCTACCTTGAAATGCAATAACAAAATTAAGTAAGTAGAAATACAGGAGTAATTTAAGTGGATATTTCAGTTGAAGATTTAACTTCGGTCGATAAGCAGGTAAAAATATCTGCTACGCGCGAAGATCTTGCCCCAAAATTCAAAGAAGCGTACAAAAAATACCAGGGGCAGATCAATATGCCGGGATTCCGTCCGGGCAAAGTGCCGATTCAGCTTATTAAAAAGCGGTTCGGAGATGAAATTGAGCAAGAAGAGATCGGAAAATATGTACAGGAAATTTTTGAAAACGAGGTAGTTCCCGAATATGAGCCGGTCGGAGAAAGCCAGATGCTGGATATGAATTGGGAGGATGATGAGCTGGAAGCTACGTTTAAAATTGGTGCCCGGCCTGAATTTGAACTTACCGATTTAAGTGAGATTGAAGTTGATAAAATGGTCCACGATGTGACCGATGAAGAGGTGCAGGAAGAGGTTGAGCGGCAGTTGCAGCAGCAGGGCGACTGGGAAGAAGTGGATGAAGAAGTTACCGAAACCAGCCGTGTAACTGTTGATGCCATACCCGTTGATGAGGACGGTAACGCTGATGAAGAGAATAAGACCGAAGAGGTTATTGACCTGAATAATGAAGAAGCTGAACAGTTTAAAGAAGAACTGCTGGGTCATGAAGCCGGTGATGAGGTAGATGTGGAGATTGGCCATGATGACCACACGCACAAGTTTAAACTGGCTGTTAAGAAGGTTGAAAAGTCGAATAAGGCTCGCCTTACCGATAAGTTTGCCAAGGAACAAACCAACGAAGAGGCCAAAAATGTAGATGAATACAAGAGCCTTATCAAAAGCCAGATCCAGAACTACTACGACCAGAGTGCGGATGATCTATACAAGCGTGATTTGGTAGATAAAATGGTGGAGGCCCATTCATTTGAGGTTCCGGATGTCTTTATAGAGCAGTTTAAAGAGCAATATGTTGAACGGGTAAAACAGCAGAACCAAGGCCAGTTGCCCCCCGATTTTAACGCGGAAGAGTACAAAGAAAATCTTGGCGATCGGGCCGTACGGGATGCCAAATGGTACTTCATTAATGAAAAGTTGCAAGAAAAATTTGATGATATTGAGATAAAACCCGATGATATAGATGAGCACCTTTCTGCTCAGGCGGCGCAATATGGTATCTCAGTGGATCAAATGAGGAACCTGTTTGCTCAAAATCCACAACAGCTGGAAAATCTGCGCAATAGTATCAGAGAGAACAAGGTATTTGATCGGTTAAGCGAAGAGATCGAAATTAACGAGATTTCCAAAGAAAAGTACCAGGAAGAACACGAAAAGAAAGTTGAAGCTACTGAAAAGGTCTGAAGAAGCATTAGAAGGAAAATTCACGAATATTCTTAGTTAGATATGAACAAACAACCACTTTTTGAGTTACCCGAACTGAACGATAACCAACGGATCCAGAATAACAATTTGGTTCCGATGGTTGTGGAAACGACCAACAGAGGAGAACGGGCGTACGATATTTACTCGCGGTTGCTGAAAGACCGGATCATCATTTTAGGTACGCCGGTTAATGACGCAGTAGCTAGTTCTATAGTTGCGCAAATGCTCTATCTGCAGGCAGAAGATCCTGAAAAAGATATTAATTTGTATATTAACAGTCCCGGCGGTGTTGTCTCGTCCGGATTTGCGATCTACGATACGATGCAGTACGTCACATGTGATATTGCAACCACTTGCGTTGGTATGGCGGCTTCGATGGGTGCTGTACTACTTGCTGCGGGTACTAAAGGCAAGCGTAATATCCTTCCAAATGCCCGGGTTATGATTCATCAGCCACTGGGAGGCGTGCAGGGACAGGCCAGTGATATAGAAATTGAGGCACAAGAAATTATTCGCATTAAAAAGTTGATTAGTGAAATTTTAGCTGATCACAGCGGTAAAGATCCGGAGGAAGTAATGGAGGATACCGACCGTAACAAGTGGATGAGTGCCGAGGAAGCCGTAGAGTACGGCCTTATTGATAATGTAATGAAGAACGAGAAGAAGAAATCTTCTTCGTAATATTCCCCGAAGACTATGAGTGACAAAAAGAATAAAACCATTCACTGCTCTTTCTGTGACCGGTCCAGCCATGAAGTGAACAGCATGGTTGCAGGTCCCAATGACGTATATATTTGTGACCGCTGTGTAGCGGATGCGTCCGGCATCGTTAAAAGTGATTTGGCATCAATGTCAAAGAAACGGGAGCAGAATTTCAAGCCTATTCTCAAACCGGCCGAAATCAAGTCCCGTCTTGATGAATATGTAATTGGGCAGGAACAGGCGAAGAAAACCCTGTCGGTTGCTGTTTATAATCATTATAAACGTATCGGTGGAGAGCTGCAGGGCGATATGGATGATACCCTTGTTGAAAAGAGCAATATTATGTTGCTTGGACCCACCGGGTGCGGAAAAACATTGCTTGCGCGCACATTGGCCAATGTTATTGATGTACCATTCACAATCGCTGACGCCACTGTTTTAACGGAAGCTGGGTACGTAGGTGAAGACGTTGAAAGTATCCTTTCCAGCCTGCTTCAGTCGGCAGATTATGATGTTGAACGGGCCCGGCGCGGAATCGTTTATATTGATGAGGTGGATAAGGTAGCGCGTAAAAGTGACAATCCGTCCATCACTCGTGATGTTTCTGGTGAGGGAGTTCAGCAGGCGTTGCTCAAAATTCTTGAGGGAACAGTTGCGAATGTACCTCCCAAAGGAGGACGCAAGCATCCCGAGCAGAGTTTTATCCAGATTGATACCTCCAACATACTGTTTATTTGCGGGGGAGCGTTCAGCGGACTCGAAGAGATTATAGCGCGCCGGCTGTCGGTGAGTTCAATGGGCTTCCATTCCGAAGAGCAGATAAAATATGATAGGGAAGATCCTGACATTTTCACCCATGTTGAGCCGGAAGACCTCCAGAATTACGGACTGATTCCAGAACTCATCGGGCGGTTACCGGTTATTGCCGGGCTGCATCAACTTTCAAAAGATGCAATGATCAAAATACTGCAGAAGCCCAAGAATGCTCTGGTAAAACAGTATAAGAAGTTATTTAATTTTGAAGGTGTGGAGCTTATCTTCGAAGAAGAAGCGTTGGAAGAGATTGTTAAAAAAGCGCTGAAGCGTAAGACTGGTGCACGCGGCCTCCGTTCTATTATGGAAGAATCAATGCTGGATATTATGTTTACACTTCCTTCCATGAAAAATGTTGAACGTTGTGTTGTTACGCGGGAAACGATTCAAAATAATGCACCACCCGTATACGAAAAGCGGAAAGCTTCAGCATAACGTAAAGGAAAAATGTTTTTAGAGAGGCATCATCCCAAAGATGATGCCTTTTTTATTTGAATAAGGTTGGCTTTTTTGGGTAGGTCGGTTCTATGGACTACTTCCTATAATTAACACTCCTATTGCATATTAGTGAATTATTCCGATTTTCAATGAGGGGTGATAATTTCAATCATACGGATGAAGCAACTTCTTACATCAAATAGGATTAACATAGTTCTGATCGGTCTGCTGATATTTTTGGGGATCGGCTCTTTTGGGTATAACCAGTACCTGGTAAATCGTATCCTTGAGCAGGAGCGACAGAGCGTGGAGCTATGGGCACGAGCTATCGAATACCTTGGGCGACCGGTACACGATGAAATTACGGAGAATCTGCTTACGGCGATCAACGAGCTGCAGAAATACCCAGTTGTACCCGACAGTGTGATTGAGTTGATCGAAGAGACTGAAGCTGATCGTGCCTCCCAGAGTTTTGTTGAGTCGGAGTTGATTATAAAAAATCGATTCAAGATCCCCTCTATCATTGTAGATGAGCAGGGCAATGTAAATTTATCCAGGAACGTGGATGAGGATGTCGACGACCAGGAGCTCATCGAGAGATTCAAAAACATGAATAGCCCCATCGAGTTCCAGTTTGGGGAGGGGGATTACACCCAGACACAATACGTGTATTACGGGGAGAGCCCCACGGTACAGATGCTGCGCTATTTTCCCTATATCCAGTTTACTTTGCTGGCACTGCTGCTGGGCATCGCCTATGTCAGCTATCGTACGATAACCAGGGCCGAACAGTCCAACCTGTGGGTTGGTATGACCAAAGAGGCTGCCCATCAATTGGGCACACCACTTTCCAGCTTATATGGCTGGGTGGAGCTCCTGCGTGATGAGAAGGATGGAGATGAGTTTACTGAGAAAGTATGCAACGAACTGGAGAAAGATATAACACGGTTACGGGGGGTGGCCGAACGGTTTAACAAGATCGGCTCTGAACCGGAATTGAAGTCCAAAAGAATTGGCCCTCTGCTTGATCAGGTTATTGATTATATGGAACAGCGTCTTCCCCAGTTTGGACAACAGGTTGAAGTACGCCGGAATTTTGACCGAAACTTGAGGGCTCGGGTCAACATGGAGTTGTTTCAATGGGCTTTGGAGAATCTACTTAAAAATGCCATGGATGCAATTAAGGCAAGTGATAAGGATGCATATGTTGAGGTAACTACAAAACGTATTGAAGGGGATTTGATGATCGATATTGAGGACTCGGGAGTGGGAATTGATAAAAGTGACCATCAGGCTATTTTTAAACCCGGCTATAGTACAAAAAAAAGGGGCTGGGGATTAGGCCTGAGCCTGACCAACCGGATCATTGAAAATTATCATGAAGGGAAAGTCTTTGTACTGGAATCCGGACCGGGAAAAGGAACTACCATCCGGATTGTGTTAAAGCTGGATCTGGGTGAAGAGGAGGAGGGTCACTGACCACAGTATGTAAACAAGCTTACTCTTCTTCCTTGTATCCTCTTTTTTCAGCGTAATCCATCAGTTCCGCTTTCAATAGATTTCGTCCACGGTGCAGTCGGGAACGGATGGTACCGATGGGCACATCCAGCATATTGGCAATCTCCTCATAGGTGAATCCTTCTACATCGCAAAGCAGTACTACCGTTCTGAAATCTTCGGGAAGTTCTTCAAGAGCGTTGGAAATGTCATCATCAATCAACTCGCGGAACATCCGGTCTTCGAGGTCGGATGTATCGGTACGTTCGGCACGGATGGTTTCGTAAAAAGTCGCCACTTCGTCGTAGTCAACCTGGTTCGGTTGCTTAGACTGTTTTCTATAATTATTGATGTAGGAATTTTTGAGGATACGGAATAACCATGCCTTGGCATTAGTTCCTTTTTCATAACTGCTGAAGAAGCGATATGCTTTTACAATTGTATCCTGCACGAGATCTTCCGCATCATTGGGATCGGATGTCAATCGAAGTGCAAAATTATACAAAGCATCCAGATGAGGAATAATTTCTTCCTCAAAATCCTCCTGCTTTTGTACTTCATTTTGTGTTAATTCTGCCATCCCGAACTGGCACCTTTCATGAAAATTAAAAGTGTAATGTCGTAACCAGTTGAATCAATATATCGATTAATTGGCGAAAGTACCTCACATCATTTTATTAGCCTTTTATCGAAACATGATTCATGAGTATATCAAATATCTAATTAAAATTTAAATAGATTGTATTGATATGAGTAGTAATCACAGTCTAATAGCCTTCTATGGATCGTAAAACCTTGTAACCTAAGCTATTTCGAAAGGATATAGGCAGATTAAAGAAAGGCTACTACCATAACATCATATAGTGCATGGGTCCATGCAGCCATGCCAAATCCCCTCCAGATATAGATGGCATTGAGGGCCAGGCCAAATAGAAAACGAAACAGGAAAGACCCAATAGTAAAAGGGTCACCTAATGAACCGATATAATGGACGGCACTGAAGATCACAGCAGCCAGAATTACGGCGGCAGCAATGGTCAGCCATTTTTTGTTAAATATGAATTTGAACAAAAAAATGAGAAGAGATACCAGTATTACCCTGAAAAATAGTTCTTCATATAGCCCCGCTCCCAACGATAAGGCCAGTTGTTGAAGCGTAGTCAAAGATTCAATCGGGGAAACCTGGATAGCTTGCAGCAGCGTTTCGAGGGTCTGGGAAATAAGCAGTGCCAACAGGTAAGCATAGACAGCCGCTTCAATGAGCATTGTTAGAAAATAGGAGAAATGCAGCGTATTCAACTTTTCGCGTTCGTGATACAGGATATAGATACCCAGCAGGGCTACGAAAATAAGTGTTATAGAAAGCACGTCGTGACCGACCAGCGAAAAGAGTGATTTAATCCAGATATCAACCGAAATGCGGACCATTTGAGAAGAATCCGGCTGAGATACTAAAATCAATATCTCATACATCAGCAGCAGGGGCAGGCTGATAAGATAGCTGTAAAGCAGTGTGTTGGTATTCCTGAAATAGGTCTTAAGCGAAGAGAGTGGGTTGCTCATTGATCCTGGAACATATTAACGGAAGTGTTGCCTGTCCCCGTAAGTTCGAGTGTTTGTAGTGCAGCTTGAGAGAGTTTAATTCCATTACCCGAAAAGCGGTCATTTATTCGAACATATATTCCCTTGTTATTTTGGGGATTTTGAATAAAAATGACATTGCCCAATGCAATATTGGAATGAGCGGCTGTGTATTCATCAGGATTGTAAAGCTCTCCGCTGGTTGTGGTAGTTCCCATTTGGTTGGAATCGTATGAGGAGACGGCAGTCTGGCCCAGATCCTTTAGGTTCGACTGCACGGTATAGGGATTCTGTTGTGTTGTTGTAGGAGGTAGTAAGACAGTCACCTCTTGGCCACTCCGAAGCGATGAAGAATGGTCGGGATTAAGAGCTCTGAATTCGGCCTCTGTCATATTGAACTTTCGTAAAATTGACTGGAGCGTACTACCCTGGCCCACTGTATGAATCACAAAGGCTCCCTGTGGTGTAGAATCGCCCGCATTTTGAGCCACCGATGGGGCCGCCTGCCCCGCCTTGCGAACGGTAAGCCGCTGCCCTACACGTATAGTGTTGGAGGTGAGATCATTCAGCGTTTTGAGTTCATCGAGTGTCATATTATGCTGGCTGGCTATTTTATAGAGTGTATCTCCACTCTTTACCGTGTAGTAGGTATTACTTTCAGTGGTTGAGTTGACAACCAGCGAACTTGTAGAAGATTCGGGTAGTTCAGTACCAGAGGTTTCTTTAGGAGGATAGATCGTTATTTCCTGCCCGATTTCCAGGTTATTACTGGACAGGTTATTCCACTGTTTCAGTTCCGATATAGTTACGTTGTACTGCTTGGATATCGAAAAGAGTGTTTCCTGGGGTCGTACTTTGTGAGTAACAGCATCTGAAGCAGTGTTAGCCTGTTGGGTTGTCTGTTCCTTACCTACAATCAGGGTTTGTCCCACCTCAAGCTCGTTATCGGAGAGGTTGTTCCACTCTCTTAACATCTGGATGCTTACATCATATTCTTTTGAAATGCTAAAGAGCGTCTCACCTATCTGCACAGTATGAGTTTCCTGAGATTGTCCCAGCAGAACCGACTGGATACCAAGGATCAATAATGTTGCGAACAAAAAAGTTTTAATCAGGGAGTTCATCATTTTTATTTGAAAATCTATATCTATTCCATTTCCATTTCAAGCTCAGATAGCGCTTCCTCCAGTTCTGAAACGGTCCGTTCTTTCGCATTATTGGCTAAGGCGATTTCGATACCTTCTTTGTAGGTTATTACAGCCTGTCGGTTCATCCCAAGTAGTTCATATGTTTTACCCAAGTGGTAATAAACCCCGACATATTTGGGATCATTATTTCGAATTGACTCAAATAAAATTCGAGCCTTTTCATATTTATCAAGTTTGATAAACTCCAAAGCCAGGGCAAACTTTGAAAATGAATCTTCAGGATCTTGCTTAATATTTTTTGCCAGTGTCCTAAGCCTGGAGCTCTTGTTGCTATCCGTCATGTGTTTACTGTAAATACATTAGCACAGTTCCGAGAATGTTTACGAGAAAATAAGGAAAATATAAGAACCTAAAACAATATCGATGAAAGCCATTTCTCCTGTTAAGAATCAGAATTTTATTCATATTTTTTAAATGATCCCAATAGATACGGGAATGATATTATAATAAATGTTTTACCACCTTGGGAATCATCATCCACTTAAGTTGTACTAATCTGGGAGCGATCTGCTCCCACTTGTTGGCTGGTTGTTCAAAACAGATCAAAGCCGCAGTTGGCACCCGGATATTTGCATCCCCGCAAAGCTTGTTTGCGGTTTCTTCTATCATAGGATTGTGGCCCACTAGCATAATCCGTTCAACCCCTTTCGGTGCCTTGTTAATGGCCTCCAGGTAATCTTGGGATGTACCGTAATAGAGGTTGTCATTCCAGCTGATAATCTCCTCATCCAACCCGGCGGCTTCTACACACAACTCGGTCGTCTCTTTGGCCCGTTGGGCGGGGGAAGAAATAATCACACCCGGTAAATACCCGGTATTTCTGAGATAATTCCCCATTCTTGGGGCATCTTTCTGGCCACGCGAAGCCAGCGGACGATCAAAATCTTTCAGTTGCGGGATTTCATGCGATGACTTGGCGTGCCGTAAGAGGAGTATCTGTTTCATAACAACCCATGTTAGCGTTTAATCTGTCGATTTAAACAGTAGATCCGCAGAAATAATTTATACTTTTTGGTTGTTCTTCAAAATATATCTTGGAGCATACAGGGTTAGTGTAACACCACGGGTAATCATAAACAAGACCATTGCCAGCCAGATTGCGTGATTGTTGAGATAGTCCACACTCAGGTAAAATGCGGGAAGAAAGACAATCAGGGTGGCAATGAGCATGGAGTCACGCATCGGTTGTGTGGCAGTGGCCCCGATAAAAACTCCATCCCAAATATAGCATAAGCTGCTGACCGTGGGACCTGCAACAGTCCATAGATAAACAGTGAGTGCCATTTCGATCACATTTTGCTGATCGGTAAAGATAGCTAGTATTGAGGTGTCGAACAGCCAATAAATGACCGATGCCATAACCCCGATGCTGATGCCCCATCCGAAGCAGTATTTTACAGCTTGTGTAACTTTGTGATTGTCTTTGGCACCGGTATACCGCCCGACCAGGCTTTCAGCGGCATAGGCGAATCCGTCAACACCGTAAGATACTATCATCCAGAGTTGCAGCAGAATACTGTTGGCCGCCAGAATCACATCTCCCAGTTCTGCCGACTTGGCGGTAAAAAAGGAAAATGTAAAGATTAAGCAAAGCGTGCGAAGAAATATGTCCCGGTTGACGCTGAAAAATTTTTTAACAGATGTCAGCTCCATGAACCGTTCATGGGCGTAGGCAGCCAGCCAATCGCGGTATTTCCAGAGCAGGAGTATTACAGCCAGGGTGATACCAGCATAGCGGGCGATGAGCGTGCCCATGGCCACCCCATCCACATTCATTCCCATCCCATAAACAAACAGAAAATCTAGCCCGATATTCAGGGCATTCAAAAAAATGGTGACAATCATCGGGTAGCGGGCATTTTGCATACCCAGAAACCAGCCGTTGATAGCATACAAACCCAGTGTTGCGGGAGCCGAGTAGATCCTTATATAGAAATAGATTTCTGTGTAATGTTCTACCTCTGGTGAGGCGTCCACAATCCAGAAGCTCAGGTCGGCTATCCATACCTGTAGCAGGATAATGAGAGTGCTGAACAGGGCAGCAACAGCCAGAGCACGGGCCAGAATCAATACACTCTCTTGGCGGTCTTCTTCACCAAAAGCCTGCGCTGTAAGTCCGGTTGTTCCCATTCGGAGGAACCCAAATCCCCAAAACAGGAAGTTGAAAATCATACCTCCCACCGCAATAGCACCCAGATAATAGACTTCATCGAGATGGCCGACAAGTGCAGTGTCTACCGCTCCAAGCAGGGGCACCGACAGGTTACTTATAATGTTCGGAATGGCCAGATTTAAGATCCTGCGATTCAACCGTATACTTTTTTAGTATATCAATATTTTGTTTTGTATTGAGTGGAATGAAGGTAAAAAATAAATGCGCAAGACGTAATATATTTGGCATGTATCCACAAGTATACAGCTTGCGAATGGATTAGACCTCACTCATCCTTACCTATATATCGCTGTTTAATGCCATTGATTTTTCGTTCAACAAATCCGAGTCCAAACAACACTATGATGACGACGACTGTCAACACCGAAGCCATCCCAAACTGGTCGAGTGCCACGGCCATGCCGATGCCCGATCCGAACAGGATGGAAGCCGCAGTTGTGAGCCCCTCGATACTCTCTTTTTGGGATTTAAAGATAATCGTTCCGGCTCCGAGGAAACTAATTCCGGTAATAATTGCTTCCATAATACGGATCGGGTCGGCCATAATAGTATCCAGATAGGGCGAAGAATCGAATCGGGCTACAATGGTATCGCCGAGAATTACCAGTAAGGTTGCTGCGCCTGCTACCAGCATATGAGTCCGCAATCCTGCCGGTTTACCAGCTAGCTCACGCTCCAGACCGATGAGGCCGCCTAGAAAAATTGAATATATCACTTTTATTATGTCAAGAATATGAACATCGAAATTCATGCTGATAAAGTTTTTATTTGAAGTGAAACAGTAACTTACTTTGTAAAAGTATCAATCAAAACTGAATATGAGTTATGGAAATCAGTTACTGGAAAAGCCGCTGGAAAAACGATAGAATTGGCTGGCACACCGGGCAGGTATATCCTCCATTGGTCTCGAATTGGAAGCGGCTTTTTGTAAACGAAGAAGATAC
Organism: Balneolaceae bacterium; assembly: GCA_041641755.1. Taxonomy (GTDB): domain Bacteria; phylum Bacteroidota; class Rhodothermia; order Balneolales; family Balneolaceae; genus JAMQKA01. Next base: position 364 of record JBEPXS010000004.1, on the reverse strand, counting down.
TGTACTGGTTCCGCTTTGTGGTAAAAGTCGGGATATATTATGGTTGGCCGAAACGGATGTGCAGGTAATTGGAGTAGAGGTATCGGAATTGGCGGTTCAGCAGTTTTTCTCGGAAGCTGCCCTGAGTTATAGCAGACGCACGAAAGGTGAATTTGAAGTATATGTGTCTGAAAATATCCAACTTTGGCAGGGAGACTTCTTTAAACTAAATCCCACTTGGCTACCGCCTGTTAATGTTATATATGACAAAGCCGCATTAATTGCGTTACCGCCGGATCGGCGGAAGGTGTATGCCAAAATCATTATGGATTGCTGTACTTCTTCAACCCAAATGTTGGTTAGTACCTTCGAATACCCCCAAAAA
>JBEPXS010000003.1:25171-28844 GCA_041641755.1 Balneolaceae bacterium | reverse complement strand
AAACACGTTTGGTTACGTCAGGATTATCAGCCCAACCAACACTCAAAAACAGTGTATTTCTTAAATCACAATTCATGGTGGGATGGACTGATTCCTCTTCTCCTGAATGAATTTCGATTCCACCAGTAGGCCCGGGCCCTGATGGAAGACCACCAGATGAAACAGTATCCCTTTTTTAAAAAAATAGGTGCCTTCTCTGTAAATCGAGATGATCCCCGAAAGGCGATTACCTCACTGCGATATGCAGTACAGTCTATGCGGCGACGGCATGCGAGCTTGTTTGTTTATCCTGAAGGTAAAATTACGCCACCCGGAACAGATCCGGTGTTTGAAGGTGGATTGGGCTGGCTCCATTCCAAGCTGGTTTCTGAAGATATCGATTTTGTGCCCGTAGCAATACACATTCACACGCTGAGGCATGATAAGCCGGAACTGCATCTACATGTAGGCACTCCTGTGGAAACCTCAACTGGGGTAAATAACGATAAACGAACAGAACAATTTGAACAACATCTGAGAACAATGCTTCAAAATCTCCGCGCTGTTGCTGGTCTTGAGGATGGTGATTTTGAACGTTTTATATAAATGTTTTATACATCTATTCACAGAGGAAAGTACTAAAAATCTTAATATAACTGCCTCTTACCATGTCCACCGGTATAAATATTTCGAACGTTGAACCCAGTGTGGTGCTTCGTTAGCATAGCGGATTCGCATGTTAATAAAGGGCCAGAATGCCCGCCAGTAGATACGCCCGGGACGAATATATTCAGAAATACCCTCTGCCACCTGCATGATATCACTGTTCGGAATATTAATAAATGAGTCGCTACTGAACCGCTGATAGAATGGCCCATTATCCAGAATCCGGGCCTGTTGAACAGTGATGTGTGCTTTTTCATTACTCAACATTAGTTTACGGGCACTATGGAGACCAAACGGATTCCAACCCAGATCTTGTAGTTGGATATCCGGATACCTGGCAATCAGTTCAGAATTATCAGGACTCAGTAGCCAGGCCTGGTGTTGTTTTTCCCCTTTCCTGTTCATGACATAATATACAAGGGTCCCCATTTCAAAATGAAATCGTCCCCAATACCACTCCTTAAACTCTTCACGCATCGGCTCGTCACCCTTGTTGTGGTCGTGATAGCCATGACCTTCAAAAATAATTTTCTTAGTTGATTCCGCTCGTGCGGTTATATCAAGATCGGCAGTTATTTCCGCCCGTGGCTGTACCAGATTCCAGAGATGCCCTTTCTTGCCGTACTCTGACGAGTTCCCTAGAAGAGAGGTCGGCGGTTTCTTACTTTTAAAGGTAATCGTACCGCGTACCTGATCACCGGAGGGGAGCTTCTCATTCAAAGTAAGTTCATATTGAATGTTTTTTGAGTTAACCGTGGACTGCATGATGTGTTCTCCCACTTTCAAGTATGGCTTCGAGGCACCGAATGTACATTTTCCCTTTTCAAACTCAGAAAAGCTGTAGTAGATAGGTTCCTGTTTCTTATAAATGGAAATACTTACCGCCGGGTGGTCTTCAGGATGGGTATCTGCTGATCGATTCTGGTTATTCAATCGCTTTATATACCGGGTGGAAAAGGGATTCCCTTCGTAAAAGATAATTACGAAACTGTAGACGCCCGTTTCATCGATACCGTCGAAATACCACCACTCATAGGCCCCGGGATTGATTTTAGAGAAACGAGTGTCTTTGGAGTAATCAGAAAGTATCTGCATAATTCATAAGCATATATTTGGGAAAAGTTACTACTATTGACAAAAATAATGCTAAACTGTTTATATAAATTTTATTCTGAGTTGAAATAATTGTTTATGAGCTTTCTTTTGTACATAGCCATCGGTTATTTGATTTTTACAACGGTCATTTTATTGCGGAATAAGCAACATTTTACCCCGCTGTCTATGGCCGAGGAGGCACAATTTAGTAAAGATTCACCTAAAGTGAGTATCTGCATACCGGCTCGTAATGAAGAACAGGTCATAGAACGATGCATACGATCGGCTCTGCGCCAGAACTACCCTAACTTTGAAGTGATTGTACTGAATGATAACTCCACCGATGCTACCGATGAAAAACTCTCCTCCCTAAAACAAAACAATCCAAATGCAGACCGGCTCCTGGTAATTCAGGGAAAGCCTAAGCCCGATGAGTGGCTTGGTAAATCCTGGGCTTGTCAACAATTGGCTGAAGCGGCCGACGGCGATATCCTGATATTTGCAGATGCAGATACCTGGTTTGAAAAGAGAACTGTAGCCCGTGTCGTGCGCACAATGGGGCAGGATATAGTTGATATGCTTACGGTATGGCCTCTCCAGGTTTTAGACACTTTCTGGGAAAAAATGATCATTCCCTTGGTCTATTATGCCTTGTTAAGCCTCCTGCCAGTTCATTATGTCTATCGTTCTCCCCGGTGGATGCCCAAATTCATTCGGAAACAATTCAGTCCGATGTTTGCTGCCGCCTGTGGCCAGTTCATGGCGTTTAAGGCCCATGCTTATCATCAGATAGGAGGACACCAATCGGTAAAGGACAAAGTGGTTGAGGATGTTCAGCTTGCAAAAAAGATAAAAGAGGCCGGATTTTCGATGCGAATGTATTATGGCAGTCAATCTATTGCCTGTCGAATGTACCATTCAGAAAAAGAGATACGAGCGGGATTCCGCAAAAATTTTCTGGCCGGTTTTCGCTATAACATGCCGCTTTTCATCCTGATGGGGCTGCTACACTTTATTACATTTATCTTACCCGTGATCATCCTTGTATTCGCATTGATAACCTGGAATATACCACTTCTGTGGCTTTCAGGCGTGGCCGTGTCATTAATGTTGCTGCATCGATTTTTACTTGCCCGTTGGTTTGGATGGAGTATGCTTATGGGATTGCTACATCCCGTCAGTGTAGCATGGTTCCAGGTTCTTGCTTTGATTGTGGTTAACGACCATCTGGCTGATCGAACGACAAATTGGAAAGGTCGACCAATTTGACAAATCACTGTTTATTTTTACCATTGAAGTATCCATATTAAGGTAGATGAAGGAAGCAATTGCTAAATACCTGCGCTATCTGAAAATTGAGCGGAACGCATCGCCTCACACTATTACCTCGTACGAGAATGATCTATCTCAATTCCTGGAGTTTTGTACTCAATATTTTGATCGTGATGAAGAAACTGTAGATCTGCGTCATATCGAACGGCTCACCATACGGCTTTGGCTGGGAGAACTATCGGAAGAAGGAATGGCCAAAAATACTATCGCCCGAAAAGTTGCCGCCGTGCGGTCCTTTTTCAAATACTGTTTTAAACGCGGATTAGTAGAACAAAATCCAGCACATCTGTTGATTGTGCCGAAACGAGACCAGCCGTTGCCCAAAACAGTGAATAGTGAGGATATAACACGCATGATGGAGCTGGCACATGGTAAGAATCCACGCAGTGCACAGGATCGGGCCATCCTGGAACTATTTTACAGTACCGGAATACGACTCAGTGAACTTGTATCTTTGAACATTGAAGCTATTAACTTTGATTTGAACCAGGTAAAAGTACTGGGTAAAGGAGCCAAACAACGTATTGTACCACTGGGAAATGGTGCCGTATCTGCACTTAACAGCCACCTCGAATCCCGCCACCAACTTTATGGCAAGCGT
>JBEPXS010000003.1:0-25161 GCA_041641755.1 Balneolaceae bacterium | reverse complement strand
CCGACAGCGATGCACAAAAAGCCTTATTTCTTGCTGCAAATGGTCAGCGTATCTATCCGCGAGCGGTGCAGCGACTTGTAAAGGATTATTTGAAACGGGCTAGTGAGGTCACACAGAAAAGTCCGCACGTTTTGCGACACAGTTTTGCGACTCATCTGCTGGACCGAGGTGCAGACATCAGAATCATCAAAGAATTTTTAGGCCATTCAAATTTGGCCTCAACACAGGTTTATACTCACACAAGTACAGAACGACTCAAAAATGTGTATGAATTAGCACATCCAAGAGCTAAAGATTAACCGAATAGTGTTAGGAGGACTATTATTATGAAAACTACGTTCACAGCACGCCATTTTGATGCAAGTCAACAGTTGAAGCAATACAGCGTGGACGCCGTACAGAAGCTGGATCAATTTTATGACCGCATTGTTACATGCGATATTATCCTGGAACCAACCCCAGACGATGAAGCGCCCCAACAGGCAGAACTTAATGTCAAGATTCCCCAAAAACTGTTGAACGCCAAAGAAACGGCCCCTACCTATGAACAGGCTATAAACCAAGTTGTCGACAATATCACCCGGCAACTGAAAAAGTATAAAAATAAGCATTTTACTAACCACTGAGTCTATTATATGCCTTTTGGAGATCTGGAACCGATACCCAGAAAAGAAAAAATAAGCGTAGCCCACTTAGTTGATAAGCTTCAGGAGCGGGTCAATATTGAACTTCGTCCACTTACAGGTGAGGAGTTCATAGAAAGTCGGTATGTTACCGAAGCCGACCTACACAGGCCGGGGCTTGCTCTTGCAGGCTACGTTAAACTATTTACTTACCAACGCATTCAGGTTATTGGCAATACCGAAAGCCAATATCTTGACAATATGAGCGTCGAGGAGCGTAAGGAATCCTTCAGCAAGCTGGTGGAGTTCAATATTCCGGTCATCTTTCTGACGGATAATAATAATCTCCCCGACTATTTGCTTCAACTGGCTGAGGAAGCTGAAATTCCTATCTATAACACCCCGATTGAGACTACACGGTTCATGTACCTGATTCGTGATTTCCTGGAGGATCAGTTTGCTGTTCAGACACTCGTGCATGGATCCATGGTTGATGTTTACGGGATTGGAATTCTAATTGCCGGTAAATCCGGGATTGGGAAAAGCGAGGTAGCGCTTGACCTCGTAGAACGCGGACACCGGCTTGTGGCTGACGATGTAGTGATGCTCACTAAAAAGAATAACATCCTGATGACTTCCGCTACAGAGATGAATCAACACTTCATGGAAATACGTGGTCTGGGTATTGTGGATGTTATGTCGATGTTTGGGATTCGGGCTATCCGCTACCAGAAAAGACTTGAAGTCGTGCTCGAGCTCTCCCTGTGGGATGAGTCGAAAGATATTGAACGGACCGGGCTTGATCAGGACTCAACGAATATACTTGGAGTGGAAATACCCCTCATTCACCTACCAATTACCCCCGGCAAAAATATCACGGTAATTGCCGAAGTTATTGCCATGAACTACTTATTGCGCCATTATGGATACGATGCAGCCGAAGTACTACAAGACAAAATAAAGCAACACATCGCAAAAAAATCGAGTGCCGGGGATATGCCCAAACGTGCAATCGACTATTTTGAAGGGGATGTTGAGTAATTATTAAAAAATCTTATATTATGTAATACCTTGTCAGGGTTTACCTCACTGTCCCAAAAAGCAGTACTACAAGACGGCAGTTATTCTATTGTAACAAAATACGGAGTTATGGCTCTAAAAAATTACTTCTTTTACGACGAACGGAACTGTGAGTTCGTTCCTGTTCAATACAACACATTTGAAAGAGTTATCTACACAGCTTGTCTGTATATCTTATTCGGTGTAGTATTTTCCGGTCTCGGAATATCGATACTTTCTACCACGGTGGGAACACCTGCAGAGATAGCACTAAAAGCTGAAAACCAGGCTTTATTGAAAAATCTCAATAAAACTAAAGGTACCATTCAGGAGCTGGATGGCGAACTAGATCAGCTTGCCCAAACCGACAACGAGATGTATCGTTCTGTACTTGGTATGGAACCCATACCCTACGATGAACGGGAAGCCGGTGTTGGTGGTGCTGACGTGTACTCTGACTTTGATGTTTATAGCGAGGAGACAGCTGAAATTCTTAAATGGACGTCAGAAAAGCTGGAATCACTCGAACGCGGGGTTAACATCCAGAAATCCAGCTTCAAAGAAATAAAGAAGTACTACAACAATAACCAGGAGAAAATGAAACATATTCCTGCTGTTAAACCGGTACAGGGTATCATGCTCAGTGGTTTCGGAATGCGATTTCATCCTATCCTTAAATATCGTCGCATGCATGAAGGGCTTGATTTCCGCGCAAATATCGGTGATAAGGTATTTGCTGCTGGTGAAGGAACGGTAAAGTATGCCAATATGAAAGGTACGTATGGACGACTGGTCATAATTGATCACGGTTATGGATATGAAAGCCGATATGCACATCTCTCCTCTTATTCAAAAGGAATCAAGCCGGGAGCCAAAGTATCACGTGGTGACCTGATTGGATATACTGGAAATTCCGGAATGGTTGAAGGTCCCCATCTCCATTACGAAGTTTACCGTGATGGAAAACCTGTTGATCCAATCAATTATCTTTTTGCCAATATCACACCTGATGAATTCTTGATGTACAAAGAAATTGCCGCGACCAATCATAAATCCATGGACTGACAGAAAGATTCATCGATTTACAATACTATTTTCTTAAAAGGCCCGGAATCGGGCCTTTTTTTATTTCAATGTTTTGTATAACCTCAATCAAATCCCCATAAAACAAATAGAATTTAAAATTGAGTTACTTTAATATGGAAAAAATCGGGATATTCAGGTCAGTAGTTACTATCTCGTTACTCGCATTGCTTTTTGGGTCAATACCGGGATTTGCCCAAGATGACTTTAACATAGAAGCCCATCGGACAGATGCCCAAAAGTTGATTGACGCCGCGATGTCTGACACCACTTCTTTTCAGGATCTCACTTATTTTGTTGATACCTTCGGACACCGGCTGAGTGGTTCTAAAGAGCTGGAACGTTCAATTGACTGGATCATGAATAAGCTCGAATCGGGACAGCTGGAAAATGTGCATTCGCAACAGGTTATGGTCCCCCACTGGATCAGAGGTGACGAGCATGCAACCCTACTATCACCCCGCAAAAAGAATCTTCCCATGCTTGGACTTGGCAGCAGTATCGGGACTCCGAAAAAAGGTATTAAAGCAGAAGTTTTAGTGGTCGAAAGCTTTGACGATCTCCAAAACAAAGCTGATCAGGCTAACGGTAAAATTGTTCTTTATGATGTTCCCTTTACCAGTTATGGAGAAACTGTACGATATCGTGTTTCCGGAGCAGTAGAAGCGGCAAAAGTAGGAGCCGTTGCAAGCCTGGTGCGTTCAGTGGGGCCATTTTCGATGAAGACACCACACACAGGTAATTCACACTATCAAGAAGGTATCAAGAAGATACCTCATGCTGCCATTACTACTGAAGATGCCTCACTCCTGCACCGGATGCAGGACCGTGGAGAAAAAATAAAGATCAGACTTTACATGGAAGCTAAAACCTTACCTGATGTCGAATCACGAAATGTAATCGCTGAAATAAGGGGTTCCGAGAATCCCGACGAGATAGTAGTGTTGGGGGGACATATCGACTCCTGGGATGTAGGTCAGGGAGCTATGGATGATGCCGGAGGTTGTTTTGCCGCGTGGGAAGCATTAAAGCTTATGAACGAGCTGGGACTTCGACCGAAACGGACAGTTCGCCTGGTAATGTGGACCAATGAAGAAAACGGACTCCGCGGGGCCAACAAATATCGCGATATTGTAAAAGAAAACGGGACGCTGGAAGATCATGTGCTCGCCATCGAGTCTGACGGAGGCGTATTTACGCCACTGGGATTTGGATTTTCAGGCTCGGATCAAGCATACAGCATAATCCAACAGGCCAGTAGATTATTAAAGCCTATTGGATCAAATAAGATAACACGCGGCGGCGGAGGTGCAGACATCAGCCCGCTCATGGAAAAAGGGGTACCCGGTATGGGACTGCGTGTAGATGGTTCTCGTTATTTTTGGTATCACCACACCGCTGCAGATACAATTGATAAACTCTCGGCTGAAGAATACAAAAAATGCGTGGCAACAATGGCTGTGATGGCTTATACCATTGCCAATATGGAACAAAGGCTACCCCGCTGAATAAAAAGAGATACGTATAATATCAAAAACAGAGGATTGATGAGGGATTTAATACCTGCCAGGTTAAACGTAAATATTCCCAAAAATCATACTTTATACGTATAGTTTTCAATAGGTTATGAAGAAAAAAAACTCTACATTTATTATACTGTTTTAACGCCTATCTAACATAAAACGGAGATAATTATGCTTGTTAGTAACATTTTGCAAAGTAAGGGAAATGAAGTTTATCACACAAGTCCGGAAAGTACGGTTTATGAAGCCATCAAGCTTATGTCCGATAAGGGAATCGGTGCATTACTGGTAATGGAGAATGGTGATCTTCGTGGTATAATTTCTGAAAGGGATTACCGGGATAAGGTTATTCTGAAGGGGCGCACATCCAAAACCACCGCTGTTAAAGAAATTATGACTTCTGACGTATATTGGGTTCCCCCCAATGAGTCAATAAAAAAATGTATGGCATTAATGACAGAAAAGAAGTTTCGCCACCTGCCTGTGCTGGACGAAGGTGAGGTTGTTGGAGTAATCTCTATTGGTGACCTAGTCAAACAGATCATATCCGAACAAAAGGTAGAAATCAAGCACCTGAAAAGTTATATCGTCGGATCTTATCCAGGATAAAAACCTGGTATGGTAATTATCTAAATCCAGTCAAGCCAAGGATATTAGTCACTGCAACGCAGAACAAATCCCTTTTTACGGACCGTTTCTATGTAATCATCTTCTGCGTGTTGTCTGATTTTTTTGCGCAGGTAACTAATATAGACGTTGATGTAGTTGGTCTGGGTGTCAAAATGGATATCCCATACTTTTTCTGCAATCTCTTCCTGGGTAACAATCTTGTTTTGATTCTTCATCAAAAAGACCAACAAGTTAAATTCGTTGTTGGTGAGGTCTACAGAAGCACCGTTTACGATAAATTCGCGCTCCAACAGCTTAACTGTCAACTCACCACACTCCAGTATCTGATCACTGCCGGATTCCCCTGAGCGACGGGTTATCGCCTCAATACGAGCCATAAGCTCCTCGGTATTGAAGGGCTTTGTCAGGTAATCATCTGCTCCCACTTTGAGACACTTTATTTTAACGTCTGTTTCCTGCTCGGCGGAAAGCACTAAGATTGGAGTAGTAATTTCCTGATCCCGTATATCTTTGGCAATATCAAGCCCGTCCCCATCGGGCAAGCCAAGATCGAGAATAATTATATCATATTCATTGCCGGTGGCAAGTTCTCTTCCCGTGCTGGCATTATCCGCCTGTGAAACTGAATTTCCTTTGTGTTCCAGAACTGCTTTTACAAGTGTGCGTACAGATGGATCGTCTTCAATGACTAATACTTCCATAAAAATATTTTTCAGGTATTTTCTTCGGTTTAGGCCCTTAAATTCAAGGTTAACACGTGTCTAATAAAACCTCAAGGATAATAAACATATAAGTTGGATTTTTTCAAAGATTTATTTTACAAATGTTAAAATTATTTGTAATTCAGAGACCTAAGCCATTTTCCCGCCTCTTTCCTATAATTCATCGTAAATTTGTGTCCTTCTTCCAACTCAATAAAACGGCCATTGGCTCCCCACGCTTTTAATTGAGCCACACATCTGCGTTGGGGAGCGGCTTTCACACTTTTATCTTTGCTTCCATGTAATGCGAGTACGTTTAGATGGTCGTAGTTGAGCTGCCGGTCCGCAAAAAGCTCTGTTTTGAGTCGTCCTCCAACCATAATCAATTCGTTTACAAGATTCTGCCGAGAAAGTGTGAAATATCCGGCCAGATAGGCTCCCATTGAATATCCAAATAAACAGAGACGGGTAATCCCAATTTGATCTTTTAAATTTTCAATCAGCTCTTGAATAAATTCTGAACTATGTTCCATCGAACTTTTGAATTGTGCCTGATTCCCGTCATATAGATACCAAGCCCGTCCCCAATCCTCCACTTTCCGCTGGTTGGACCTATCGTAGATCGGATATGGCCCTTGTATTAATAGATGATATGCTTCAATATCAAGCAGTTCAGATACTTGTTTTTGGAACAAATTGATGTTCTGACAGAATCCATGCAAATAAACAATGAGTGGTTTATCACCCTTATCCCCACTCTCAATTAATTTATAGGGCACTTCGATCTTAAATGAGGTTTTACCCGAAACCAATACATCTCGTTTCATCCTGGCTTAATTTGTTTGCAAAAGTTTATCAATATCCTCTTGATTTCCCATCAAAACGAGCTTGTCGTTTTCCCGAATTTTTGTGCTGGGTTCTATCACCCCAAGTACTTCAAACGATTGTTTCGATGAACCATCAATCTCTATTTCGGATTTCCGCGGACGTTTAATCGTTAACAGGTTAACATGATACCGCTGCCGCATCTTAAGATCAGCTATGGAATAATCCACCATATCCTTCGGTGCATCAATCTCATAAATGCCAATATCTTCACTCAGCTCAAAAAAATCACTGATCGAAGACCGTACCAGAGAAGCGGCCATTCTCTCTCCTTCATCTTTTTCCGGATGAATGACTTCCTGTATCCCTATCCTATTCAAGATAGCTTCCTGCGTACCACTCCCTGCACGAGCAATAATACGGGGAACATCTGCCTTTAAAAGTTCCATTGATATCAGAACCACGGGCTCAAAGGCTTCTCCAATTGCCACAATCACGGTATCTGCGTTGAGGACTCCGTGCTCCGCCAGTAACGAAGAATCAGTAGCATCAAATTGAATAGCTTCTGAAACATACTTTTTAATCTCCTCTACCCTGTCCAGATCGTGATCAATCGCTAAAACAAAAGCCCCGTGGTCGGCCAGAGATTTAGCCAGCGAAAAACCATAAGCTCCTAAACCGATAACACAAAACTGATCATTGTTTTTTGACATAGAACGATTTTTAATTTTTAAGCAACAATTACGCTTTCCTCCGGGTACCGGTATTTCTTTGGACTTTCGCGTTGAGCAAAAGCTACAGCCAATGTAACACTTCCAACCCGACCGATAAACATAGAGCAGGTTACGATGAACTTACCCCAATCGGATAATGAGGCTGTAATACCCCGTGAAAGCCCAACCGTGGCAAAAGCGGAAAACTCCTCAAATAACAGATCAAGAAACGGCAGGTTTTCTGTAATTGTCAATAAAAATGTGAAGACAAACAAACCAACGGCTGCCAATGTAAATGCTGTTAGAGCAGTAAAAACCGTACGGTATGGTATGGTCCGTTTGGCAAATTCCACTCGCTCTTTGCCGCGAACATTCGCCCAGACCGACAATAGAATCACCGAAATAGTGGTCGTTTTGATTCCACCCGCCGTTGAGGCCGGGGAAGCACCTATTGCCATAAGCGTCAGAAACATGATAGTAGTGCTCATACCCATTGCCCCGATATCTACAGAGTTAAAGCCCGCTGTACGTGTGGTCACGCTTTGGAAGAGGGATATCATCATTTTATTACCGAGGCTGTACGAACTAAGTGTCTGATTCCACTCAAGCACCAAGAAACCCGCCGTACCCCCAACAATCAAAAATACCGTAGCAAAAATAACCAAGCGTGTATGAAGAGAAAGCTGACGATTTTGAATCTTTTTACGGGGGTTTCCTCTCATCAACTCCCAGAGTGTTGTAAAGCCTAAACCACCGATTATGATCAACAGGATGGTCGTGATATTTATTCCCCAATTAAGTGCATTTGCCTGGTCAGCCAGGCTGTTTGTAAAAAGGGAAAAACCTGCATTACAAAATGCAGATATAGCATGAAAAATAGAAAACCAGAGTCTGTTACCAGAATCAGGCAATAGCTGGGTCCAGCTAAAATAGTATCCAATAGCCCCAAAAGCCTCGATAAACAGTGTAATTCCTACAATACGTTTTATGGTCGAAAAGGTCTCCCCAACCCGATCTTCATTTACTACATCTCTGAGAAAAGTCATCTGCCCCACCCCAAGTCCGCTGCTTATATAGAGTGCAAAAAGTGTAGCAAATGTGATGATCCCTATACCTCCAAGCTGTATCAGTCCGAGTATTATAAGTTGTCCCATAAAGGTAAAGTGGGTAGCAGTATCCACCACAATCAATCCGGTAACACAGACTGCACTTGTAGAGGTAAACAGGGCATCAATAAAGTCCAGCCCCTGCCCGTCTACCGTGGTATTGGGTGTCATAAGAAGCAAGGTACCGGTGAGTATGACTGCCAGGAAACTACCTACAATGACCTGTGCAGGATGCCGTTGCAATGATAGCAGTATCGGGGTAGCCTGTAGTAGCTTGATGACAACAAAAAGGACCAGGTATACTTTTGTGAAAAGCACAAGTAATTGATAGCTGTTCCTGACTCCTACAAGACTTTCTATCCACACCAATATTTCGGGTTTACCCGTAAAATAGACCAACAGCGAAAATGATAGCAAAAGAAATAATACAGACTCAAGTATCCGGCTTTTGATTAACTCAAAACGACGTGAAGTTAGAATAAGCCGACCGATATAAATGAGGAGGAATCCTGAAATGATGCAAATATCCAGTATCTCGTTCCAGTGGGTGTAAGGAGGTTCCAACTCGAAACCTATCGCGCCTATCAAACTGATAAGGGCCAGCAGAACAAGCAGAATGTTCAACCCGTGGAACCAGGGTTGGAGAGCTTTGTTAGCATCATAAAGCTCAAGTTCAACATCCTTAAATTCATTGCGGAAGGTTTTGTAGTATCGGCGGGCACTGACCAGTAACAGGATATAAACTTTTTTCCAGGACTTCGGCAATCTCATGAAGGCAAATATAGAAAATATTTAACTATATGTAACTAAGCACCCCCTCTTCTGCAAAATAAATTGAGCTAAACTTTTGTACCTGCTATCTAAGATATTCAATGAGCTCTTTTATGGAATCCAGACTTACTTTCCCTTCTACTTTCCAGATCACACTTCCATTTTGATCCAGCGCCTGTATTTCCCCCTCTACCGCCACCTCTTCCACGATATACCCTTCTCTCTCCAAAGCCCGGGTCGTCCAGTATTTCGGGACTTTATCACCACTTAGTGTTATGTTTTGATCCCGGCTCTGGTGAATTTTAAATGAACCCGTCTCCCGGTCAAATTCAAAACTATCACGCTGAAAAATCTCCTCAAAGGTTCCGTTGAGCACCAGATCTTCCGGAGTTCCAAACCGAATACTGGTCTCCATATCCATCAGCCAAACCTGGTCAGAGGCTTTCAGCGCCAGATCGAGCTCATGGGTTGACATCAGGATCGCCTTACTGGTTTCGTGGGCCAATTTGCGCAACAGCCGCACAATTTCCACCCGATTCGGAAGATCCAGGTGAGCGGTCGGTTCATCCAGCAGAATCACGGGTGTATCCTGTGCCAGTGCACGGGCAATCATTACTTTTTGGCGTTCCCCGTCACTCAGCTTCTGGATATCCCGATCTACAAAATCGGTCAGCCCCACCGACTCGATTGCCCATTGCACAACCTCCCGGTCCTTTTCAGTGAGACGACCCATCAGGCCGGTGTATGGTGATCGTCCGAAAGCGATCAGGTTGTATACCGTTAGATTTCCGATGCGTACGCGGTCTGTGAGTACAGTACTGACTTTCTTGGCTACCTCTTTGGTACTTAATGAAACCAAGTCGCTACCCTCAAGTCTGATAACTCCATCCAAAGGATATTGCATCTGTGCCATTGTTCGGATTAGTGTTGACTTCCCCGAACCGTTCGGTCCCAGCAAGCCGATCAGTTCCCCTTTTTGAAGATTCAGCTCAAGATCCCGGGCCACCACCGTTTTCTGTTTGCGACTCTCATACCCGATAGCCAGATCTTCCGTTTGCAGTATATTTTTAGATTCAGGCATTATGAGAAGGAAGCTTGCAGATTCTTACGTTTCACAATTACCCACACAACAACGGGAGATCCTACCAGAGAAGTAACCGCACTTATGGGAAGTGTAGTACTGCTGCCGGGAACCTGGGCAATGATATCACAACCGAGCATCAGGATGGCGCCCATCAGAAATGTGCTGGGGATAAGAATACGATGGTCATTGGTACCAAGCAGGGAACGTGTTAAGTGAGGGACCGCAACGCCGACAAATCCTATTGGTCCACAAAATGCAGTTATACTACCTGCCAGCAAGCTCGTACTGACTACAATCCAAATACGTGATTTCTGTACTGAGAATCCCATACTTCGGGCATAGTTTTCGCCCAGCAGAAGACCGTTCAGTGACTTTGAGAGCAGAAAAGCTATAGCGGATCCCACGAAAACGATAACGAGGAGTATTGAAATCTGGTTCATGGTTACGCCGCCAAGGCTGCCGAATGTCCAGATCAGGTAATCCTGGATCTGTTCCGGCTTGCTGAAATACTGCCAGATGCTGACCAGGGCGATGGTGATATTGGCTATCATTAAACCTATGATGAGTAGCGTAACATTGTCCCGAATACGTACCGAGATGCCCAGAATAAGCAGCAGAACCAGGAACGACCCGATACTTGCGGCGATCACGATAATCCAGCTGCCAAAGCTACTGAGCTGCTGGATAGCAAATATACTGGTGATGGTTCCCGAGGTAAGCATTACTACCGCTACCCCCAGGCTGGCTCCGGCGGTGATGCCCAGCACTGACGGACCTGCGAGTGGATTTCGAAACAGGGTCTGCATCTGGAGACCGCCCAATGAAAGTGCACTTCCGGCTAAAATAGCGGTAAAGGCGCGCGGTAACCGGATGTTGGTAACAATTTTGGTCCACGCCTCATTATTCGAATAATCTCCCAATAAAATATACACAATCTCCCCGATCGGTATCTCCACCGATCCGAGGGCCACGTTACCCAGGAAAAGCAGCACCATTCCGGCCAGTAATAACACAAAATACCCCCTAGTGCCGACGGTATTCGGATTAAGACTTTGTTGTGTATCGGGATCCGGCATTATTCCAGTTTTTGATAGTAATAAAGTTGATGATCCGGTATCAAGGACGGGTGCATAATTTTTATCAAATCAGCCAGTATAATTTCAGGACGCATCACTCCAGACTCCCAAAAATCGTTCCCCCCCGTCTCGCTCATCCTTCGGTTATTGTTATAGATTTCTCCCGTTTCAAATGACTTGAAATCACGAAAGCGGCTATCCGTTGCCAGAATCTCCTGTTTTGATTGTGCATTTCCCGGATTCAACCAAATATCTGCCCGAAGCCCCACCTCGTAGACCGTCTCAAAGTCGAGCCTAAGGCCGCCGGTAGACGGATTATCAAACCAAGGATAGTTGGCTCCTGCATCCTTCAAAAACTGCGCTGTAAAGCTGTTACCCCCGGATACAAACCATGCACCCTTATATGGCATGTTATTGATTACCAGTGGTTTCTCAGATACATCTTTCACCTTCTTTTTCAGTTGTTGATACCTTTCTTTAATCTCATCAAATCGCCGATTAGACATTTCTTCCTTGTTAAGAAGCACTCCCATCATCTTTACCCATTCTGCCTTGCCCAAGGGGGTCTGCTCCAGCCACTCGGAGTTAACCACCACATTGATGCCTGAATCCAACAACACGCGGAAGTTGTCGAACTGGGAAGCATTACCACCGGACACCATAATGAGGTCGGGACTCAGTGCCAGCGCCTGCTCTTTGTTAAACTCTCCACCGGTAAATTCCTCTATCCTCCCTTGTTCCAATCCCCGGCGGATCTCTTTGTTGTAAACATAGTCCGGCCGGGTCACCCCTTTCACAATTGAATTGGCATTCAACATATCGGTTAGGGCCAGGTGTGTAGTAGAGGTGGCGATCATGCTACGAACCGGAGTTTCTATGAATTGGGCCTCCAGATCCAGTTGGGGCTGAGATGCCCCGCGGGGTATCAATACATAGTGTAACGTGTCGGTTTGATCCTGGAAGGGATTGAGTATATCCAGGCGTTTGTATCCTTTGTGATAACTGACCCGGAATCCACTGGCAAAGTTAACCTGAACCTTCTCCGAGGGTGCTAAACTGACGATGGTAGCCTGAGGTTGGCTGGTATTTTGGGGAGTCGGTTTGTTTTTATGGCAACCAGCCAGCAAAAACAGTGATGCAAAACCTAAATACAGGAAGCGAGAAATAAGAGCAGTCATAGGTACAGCTTTTCTCCCGAAAGCTTATCCTTCATCAGTTTGGCAGGTCTTCTGGCTCATTCCGTGATCAACAATCAGGCTGCCTTCCCACCCGCCAGATGGCGGACAGTGGCTATTTACCTAAACAAAAATACGAAATTTACAGCAGCGGGGACTGCTCCGGATTTTCCCGTAAGCTTACGGGATCACCGGATTCCCTTTTCACACCCACCGGCTGGCGGGTGACCAACACTGAATCAGTACATTATAATTAGCATGCTAATTATACAGGTATTCCATCTTTTAACCTAATAATTTGCCAACAGCACCAGCGAGCCGGACTACCCATCACCACGGATACCAATAATACCAGCGAAAAGACAACCGGGTATGACAGGAATATAACCTCTTAAAAGAAAGATCGGTGAAGTTTTATAGCGTAGCCATCGCCAACTTTTATTTTGCCGACTCCGGTTGCATAATTTCACTTTTGATTTGCAGTATTGTATAATACAGAGAACCTGATCTCACTTCTTACCTTTTATGGATAAACGAATTTTCTACCTCTTCGTCGGTACTACGGTTGGCTTTCTGCTGGCTTTTACCTCTGTTGCCCTGTACCAACAAGATATTACGATTTCTTCAATAACCCATGCGGCTGAGATCATCGGACTGGAGTTTACCGATACTGAAAAGGATTCCATGATATCCCAGCTTGAAGAATACCGCGAAAGCTATAAAAAAATACGGGATCTTGATATTGGGAATGAGGTTCCGCCCGCCCGTAGCTTTAATCCCATACCTGTGGGTAAAAAGTTTAACGAGACACAACATCCTTCGAACTGGGATATTCCTAAAAAAATGGCATTGCCGGATGAACGCTCAGAACTCGCTTTTTATACTATTGCGGAACTTTCTTCACTTGTCAAAAATCAAAAAATATCAGTCAGCGAATTAACCAGATTCTTCCTTAATCGCCTTAAGACTTATGGTGATACACTCAAAGCTGTCATTACACTAACCGAAGAACGTGCAATGGAGCAGGCAAAAAAACTGGATCATGAGCTTGAGGAAGGTAACTACCGGGGACCACTACACGGCATTCCCTATGGTCTCAAAGACCTCTTCGCTGTTAAAGGATACAAAACAACCTGGGGTGCTGAGCCATATAAAGATCAACAGATTAACGAAACGGCAACCGTTGTAAAAAAGCTTGATCAGGCTGGGGCCATACTTGTTGCCAAGACCACCCTCGGCGCATTGGCCTATGGTGATGTATGGTTTGGGGGTAAAACACGCAATCCGTGGAACCTGGAACAAGGCTCAAGCGGATCATCTGCCGGCTCTGCAGCAACGACGGCTGCGGGTCTGGTACCCTTTGCTATCGGTACGGAAACATGGGGATCGATCATTTCTCCATCAAACAGAACCGGCACCACCGGGCTGCGTCCCACATTCGGCCGTGTAAGCCGCCACGGAGCGATGGCTCTGAGTTGGAGCATGGACAAAGTGGGGCCTTTGACACGCAGCGTGGAGGATGCTGCCATCGTTTTTAATGCTATTCATGGACCTGACGGAAAAGATCAGAGCCTTGTAGACCTCCCGTTCAATTATGAACAGAAACGTCGTCTTGATAACCTGACCATTGGCTATGTGGGATCTGCTTTCAACAGCGATTATACAAACCGGAGACGCGACAGCCTTACCCTGGCGAAATTGCGTGACATGGGGGCACAGCTAACACCCATTGAGCTGCCCGATTTGCCCGTCTCCTCTCTCAGTTACATCCTGTTTGCTGAAGCCGCCGCCGCTTTTGATCAACTCACTCTTTCTGATCGTGATGACCAGATGGTCCGCCAAAACAGGGAAGCCTGGCCAAATTTATTCCGTGCTTCCCGCTTCGTTCCTGCGGTTGAATACATTCAAGCCAACCGGGTCCGCCAGCAACTCATCCAAAAAATGGACTCCCTTATGAAGCAAGTTGACCTTTACATCTGCCCAACCTTTGGGGCTGATAACCTGCTACTCACCAATCTAACCGGTCACCCATCGATTGTACTTCCCAACGGTTTTACCAGCGAAGGGCAACCCACCAGTATCACCTTTATTGGGGATTTGTTTGATGAAGGTACGCTGTTAGAGGTTGCACAATCATATCAAGAGGCTACTCAATACCATAGGAAACATCCAGAACTATTTACAAAGAAGTAGATTTTTACATTTGTAATCAATAAACTGGTATTATTACACAAAATTAAAGAGAGTTATAAAAAAAATTTATCCGTGCGTAACATTCTCTTCTCCTGCTGCGTAAGGTGGTTAAAATGATTAAACAGGGATCATTAATTCCTGCCAAATTTTAAGTTAACACGGACATCAATTAGGGTTGATATGAAAAACGTAACGATTATACTTTTACTCCTTACCGTTGGTAGTCTGGCTTTTATAAATAGTGCCTGCACAAGCGAAACACAGTCCAAAAACAACACCGACAAGGACTCAACAGCAGCAATTCCCGTAGAAATTTCTGAGGCTTCACGTGGTGTTATCTCTGCCTATTATTCAACCACTGCTACCCTGGAAGCAGATGAAGAAGCTATGGTAGTTGCAAAAGTCCGCGGAATAGTTGAGGCTCTCGAAGTTGAAGAGGGTGACTTTGTTAAAAAAGACCAAGTACTGGCCCGCCTGGAAGACGAACAACTCGAAATTGAGGCCGAACGTGCAAAAGCTACTATGGACCGACTTTACAATGAATACCAGCGGAACGAAGAACTGTACGAAAAAAATCTGATTAGTGCCGAGCAATTTGAAAATTCGAAATTCGAGTATGCCTCTCAAAAATCAGCCTATGAACTTGCAAAACTTAACCTGGAATACGCTTCTATACGAGCTCCCATCAGCGGTGTAATCTCTGAGCGTTTGGTTAAAGTTGGTAATATGGTTAATACTGATCAGGAAGTCTTCAAAATTACCGATTTTAATCCCTTGCTAGCCATTCTCCATGTTCCAGAGCATGAAATGAGCAAACTCAACAAAAACCAAACCGCCTTTATCCAGGTCGATGCCATACAGGGTGAATCATTCGAGGGCAAGGTGCTGCGAATTAGTCCGGTAGTAAACCCGGAAACAGGTACCTTTAAAGTGACCATAGCCGTAACGGACCATACAAAACAACTTAAACCCGGTATGTTCGGCCGCGTCCGCATCGTCTATGATACCCGTTCTAATGCTCTTATGGTACCCAAAAATGCTGTGATATCTGAAGACGGGAACAATAGTGTATACCAAATAAATGACAATCTCGCTTATCGGAAAAAGATTGAGACCGGGTATGTAAATGGCAACTATATTGAAATAATCTCTGGGTTAAATGAAGGAGACCAAGTCGTGACGATCGGGCAGAGCAGTCTCCAGGATAGTGCCCTGGTACAAATCGTTTCTTATTAGGGTTTAAGCTAATGTGAGAGTCTTACTACTCTCACATTTAATTCGGACTATACAGTTTCAGCACTGTTTCTGGGGACTAACAAAATGTGGCATAGCCAAACCGTTTTTTATACTAACTTTATGAGCTGTTTGTTATGAAAATTATCGATCTTTCCATCCGCCGAAAAGTGACCATAGCGATGTTTACCATCGGTATACTGATGTTCGGTTTTGTCTCACTTTCACGGCTCAAGGTTAACCTGCTGCCGGAACTCAACTATCCCACACTCACCGTCCGTACTGAGTATGAAGGTGCCGCTCCCGCCGAAGTTGAGAACCTGGTAACCAAACCAGTCGAAGAAGCTCTCGGCGTGGTCAAGGATGTACAGCAAGTCCGCTCTATTTCGCGTTCCGGGCAGTCTGATGTTACGCTTGAGTTTGCCTGGGGAACCGATATGGATTTTGCCAGTATTGATGTACGCGAAAAGCTTGATGCTCAGCAACTGCCGTTGGAAGTAGAACGACCTGTCATACTCCGCTTTGATCCCACGCTGGACCCTATCATGCGATATGCACTATTTACAGAGGATGTATCATCCAGTGATCCGAATGTTGATTTCGCTTCAGCTCAAAAAGACCCGGATTTGGATATCAATAATCTGAAACGGATCCGGCGGTTTGCTGACGAACAGCTTAAAAAAGAGTTGGAATCAGTAACAGGTGTTGCATCGGTAAAAATTAGTGGTGGACTTGAGGAAGAAATACAGGTATCGATCGACCAAGACAGGCTTTCCCATCTCAAAATTCCAATCGAACAAGTAACCCAGATTCTGAGTGCCGAAAATGTCAACCTTTCCGGTGGTCGACTGGAGGAAGGCAACCAACAATACCTTGTACGTACATTAAACCAGTTTCAAACGGTGGATCAAATCCGTGAGGTAGTGGTCACTATTCAAGATGGGACACCGGTATACCTAAAAGATATTGCGGAGATAAGTCAAGGTTACAAAGAACGGGAAGCAATAACCCGCCTGGATGGACAGGAAGCAGTTGAAATATCGATCTACAAAGAGGGTGATGCCAATACCGTAGCTGTTGCTAAACAAGTCAAGGATAAGCTGGACAGTTATCGAGACAATCTCCCGGTTGGTATGGCGATGACCGATGTTTATGACCAGTCTACCTTTATCTCTTCAGCTGTCAGTGAGGTGGTCGATGCCGGTATCATCGGTGGTATCCTGGCGATCATTATTTTATACTTGTTCCTCAGAAACTTCTGGGCCACAGTTATTATCTCTCTTTCAATTCCCGTATCCATCATTGCCACATTCAACTTGATGTACGGAAACGATATCACCCTCAATATTATGTCGTTAGGGGGAATCGCCCTGGGAATCGGCCTGCTTGTGGACAACTCTATTGTAGTACTCGAAAACATATCGCGCCATCGTGAGATGGGGAAAAATCCTCTTCAGGCTGCAAAAGACGGCGCGGGAGAAGTAGGCATGGCCGTGATCGCCTCTACCCTCACCACTATTGCCGTATTCTTTCCACTGGTATTTGTACAGGGTATAGCCGGACAGTTATTTGGTGACCAGGCCCTTACTGTTACCTTTTCCCTTTTGGCCTCACTGGTTGTGGCTATAACGCTTATTCCGATGCTCTCCTCACTCGCGGGACGTGAAAAAGAACCAGTCCCTGAACCTGAATTAAAAGAACCTCGGACCACTGTAGGACGCTGGTTACGTACAGCCCGGATATTTTTGTTTGTCACCATTCCCACATTTGTTGTTCGGATGGGAGCCATAGTCATTCGCAGCGTAAGCCGGGGCATCATGTTTATACTGAATCCAGTTCTCAAGGGGTTTGAAAAGGGATATAATGCGATAGAAAATCGATATCCCCCCGTCATACGGTGGGCACTTCGCAGGAAGTATCTCGTCATCTTTTTCGCTTTTGGCCTGCTGGTTGCCACACTCAGTATAGTACCTCAGCTTGGAGTAGAACTGATACCCTCACTCTCACAGGGCGAATTCCGGGTTGAATTTAAAATGCCGCCGGGTACTCCCATTGAGAAGACGGATGAAGCACTAAGAAAAGTTCAACATGCGGCTACTGCCATACCCAAGGTAAACACTACTTTTGCCGTGGCCGGCACCGGAAATAAGATGGATGCCAATCCGGAAGAAGGCGGCGAAAACTGGGGTGAACTCAATGTAGTTCTTGTGGACGGTTCTGACCGGGTCCGCGAAGAGGCTACCATGGATAAGTTGCGTTCCGATCTGCAACGTGTACCCGGCTTGCAGTACAAGTTCTCCCGCCCTGCCCTCTTTACTTTCAAAACTCCGGTAGAGGTTGAAATTTCGGGTTATGATCTTGACAAACTTAAGCAGGTTAGCAATGCATTGGCTTTAGAAATGGGATCAAATAATCGATTTGCCGATGTTAAATCGACCATGGAACAAGGCAGCCCTGAAATTCAAATTTTGTTTGACCGACCCAGAGCAGCATCACTGGGCTTACAGGTACATGAAGTTGCCGACCTTGTTGTCAGTAAAGTACGGGGGGATGTTGCAACCCGTTACTCCTGGCGAGACCGTAAAATAGACGTACTTGTGCGAGCACGAGAGCAAGATCGTGCTTCGGTGGCTGATATTCGGCGGATTATCGTAAACCCAAACAGTGAACAGCCGGTCCCACTGGAATCTATTGCAGATATCAGGGTAGCCACTGGTCCCAGTGAAATCCGTCGTGTAGCTCAACAACGGGTAGCACTGGTAACAGCTAATCTCAATTATGGCGATCTTGGAACTGCAGCTGAGGAGATTCAACAGATTATTGAGCGAACAGCCATTCCTCCGGGACTCACCGCCCGAATAGCCGGACAGAACGAAGAGATGTCGGCATCGTTCCAGTCGCTTGTATTTGCTTTGATACTCGCGGTATTCCTTGTTTACCTGGTGATGGCATCACAGTTTGAATCACTGATGCATCCATTCATTATTCTTTTTACCATCCCGCTGGCGCTAATTGGTGCTATCCTGGGCCTCTGGGTTACAGGTTCCACAGTTAGTGTGGTCGTATTTATCGGACTTATTCTATTAGCCGGGATTGTGGTAAATAATGCGATTGTCCTTATTGACCTGATCAATCAGCTTCGCGAACGCGGAATGGAAAAGTTTGAAGCAATCGTGGAAGGTGGACGTTCACGCCTTCGTCCTATCCTGATGACTACCTTAACCACAACATTGGGTCTTTTACCACTTGCATTGGGGCTTGGGGATGGAGCCGAGCTTCGTGCCCCCATGGCCATTACCGTTATCGGAGGCCTTATTATTTCCACACTGCTTACACTTATCGTGATCCCCTCAATGTATGCCATTATGGATCGCAAGAATTACAATGCCGCTGCCGGTTTACAACCTGTCCCTGACCAAGATACAAACTCCTAGTCATCATGCATGTAACTGAACTCTCACTTCGCCGCCCGATTACCACCATTATGCTGTTTATCAGTTTCGTGGTTATCGGGATTATAGCCAGCAGGCTGGTCCCTCTTGAGTTCTTCCCGGATATCTCTTTCCCCGGAGCCTATATCAGTGTGCCGTATCAAAATTCGACTCCTAAAGAGATTGAACGAAATATTACAAGACCTATTGAAGAGGCAATTTCTACGATCAGTGGACTGGAAGAGATCAGTTCCACCTCTAGCGAAAACCAGGCCGGCATTTTTGTACGTTTCAAGATGGGTTCGGATATCGGAATAAAAGCGATGGAGGTTAAGGAGAAGATCGATGGTGTGCGTAACCAACTGCCCGAAGATATGGAGCGATTTTATGTTGATAAATTCTCCGCCCAGGACAACCCAATGCTTAACCTGCGCATATCAAGTGAAAGAGACCTTTCGAATGCTTACGATCTGCTGGACCGCAACCTAAAACAACGGTTAGAGCGGATTAACGGTGTTGCGAGTGTTGATTTATACGGGGTGGATAAGAAACAGATCCGCATAGAATTGATCCCCGACCGGTTAGAGGCCTTGAATGTAAATATTGGAGAACTGGCAAATACTCTCAGAGAGACCAACTTTTCCGTTACTGCCGGAAAAATAGAGGATGGAGGTAAACGGTATATGGTCCGGCCCATCGGGGAAATCACCGAAACCGAGCAGTTTGAAAAGCTTGTCATAGGCCCTAACAACCTTCGTCTTGGTGATATCGCTCAAATTCAGTACGAAACCCCTGAACGCAATTACGGTCGTCATCTCGATCAGAAGTATGCCATTGGGGTGGATGTATTTAAAGAATCGGGTGCTAACACCGTATCTGTCTCAGACAGGGTAATGGCTGAAATTGATGAAGTCAAAAGACGTCCTGAGATGCGTGGCATCAATATCTATGAGATGCATAACCAAGCTTCAGGAATCATCAGCTCGCTGTTGGACCTGTTAAATGCCGGATTGCTTGGAGGTTTGTTTTCTATAATGGTCTTATACCTGTTTTTGCGGCAGATAAGCACCACACTAATTGTAGCACTTGCTGTTCCCTTTTCACTTATCGTCACCCTTGGATTCCTCTATTTCCTGGATCTTTCCCTCAACATTCTATCGATGATGGGACTGATGCTGGCCATTGGTATGCTGGTGGATAATGCGGTTGTTGTTACTGAAAACATCCACCGTAACCAACACATGATGCCGGATAAAAAGAAGGCAACTGTGCTCGGAGTAAAACAGGTGGCTCTGGCCGTTACTGCCGGAACCTTTACGAGTATAATTGTTTTCTTGCCCAATATTGTTAATGAAACCAGCATGATCGCAATCCAGATGTATCATGTGGCGATATCCATTATCATCGCCCTGTTGGCTTCACTTTTCATATCTCTTACGATCATTCCGCTGTTGACATCTCATATCAAACCACCAGAAAAAACCGATAAATCTCGTTTTATTGATCGGATGGTTACATGGTATGGAAATATGCTCCACTGGCTAATGAGCCGGCGTTATCTTTCCGTCGGATTGATACTCGGATCCCTTTTGAGTGTAGCCATTCCCCTTAATATTGTGAATGTAGATATGTTCCCGCCCCAGGCTTCGCGGCAGCTCTACCTGCAATATAATTTGAACGATTCATATACTGTGGAACGTGTTGAAAAAACTGTTTCACGTATTGAGGAGTACCTCTACGATAACCAGAAAAATTTCGAGATCGAATCGGTATACAGCTACTTTGAGCCAAATTATGCACAGTCAACGATCAACCTGACAGAGGATGACAGTGCTGTGAAAGATGTGATGAAAATAAGGGATGAGATTGCGGAAGGATTACCCAAAATTTCGATCGGTGCCCCCTCTTTCGATTATAATGACCAAAGTGGTGGTGAAAAGCTGAGGGTATATGTGATCGGAGAATCATCTGAAGTACTTGAAAATTTAGCTGATGAAGTCATTCGAAGACTGGAAATGGTAGATGGAATTGCAGACGTCCGTTCGGAAGCTGAAGCTGGTTCTGAAGAAGTACAGTTGGTGGTTGACCGTGAACGCGCCCGAAGTTATGGAATATCAACCCAGCAGATAGCAAGCATGGTATCCAACTCCATGCGTGGTATGAACCTGCGTCGTGTGCGAGGCCCCAATGGTGAAATTGACGTTGTGCTGGCTTTCCGTGATGCCGACCGCCAGTCGATCAGCGATCTAATGTCACTGCCCGTCAACGTAAGTGGCAATCAAACGGTAAAACTTGCCTCCCTGGCCGACTATGAAGTAAATAACGGTCCGCAGGCTATCCAGCGTCAAAACAGACAAACTTCTCTTGGAATTACTGCCAATCTCAATGGAATTACGACTGATGAAGCACGAACAGAAATAAATAAGGTACTCGACCAGATAAACTATCCTACGGGATATGGATGGAGTTATGGCCGCAGTTTTCAAGAAGATCAAGAAGCCATGGATGAGATGATTATCAACATGCTGTTGGCTATGGTTCTTATTTATCTGGTGATGGCGTCCCTGTTTGAATCTGTGCTGTTCCCTTCAAGTATCATTACCTCCATTTTCTATGGAATTATTGGAGTATTCTGGTTTTTCTTCCTCACCGGTACTACCTTCTCTTTTATGGCTATGATAGGCATACTCATTTTGATGGGTATTGTCGTGAATAACGGTATTGTGCTTATCGACCATATCACGCAATTACGTGAAGGAGGTATGTCAAGAGAAGAGGCGATCATAAAGGGTGGTAAAGACCGAGTGCGTCCGATCCTTATGACAGCCGGTACCACTATTCTCGGCTTGTTACCACTCTGTTTTGGGAATACCCAAATCGGAGGCGACGGTCCCTCCTACTTCCCGATGGCACGGGCAATTGTAGGCGGACTTGCATTTTCCACAGTCATCACCCTAGTTATTTTACCCAGCATTTACATCATTCTTGATGATCTCAAACGATGGGGACAGCGAGTTCTAAGTTCTGCCCGACAGATAAGATAAAACAGGTTTTGCGAGGAACATAAATCTGTTACCTTGTTTCTTCTTTGCTAAAATCAAATAATTACAAATGCACCAAGAGGAACACGTTTTTACGGAGTCTTTCAAAATTCGCTCCTCTGAAGTTCGCCCGGATGGCAAAGCCAAATTACAGACATTGTGCGATCTACTCCAGGAGATTGCAGGCAACCATGCATTAGCCCTTAACTTTGACGTCACCCAGTTGAATAATAACGGTTTGACCTGGATGCTGCACCGGCTCAATATACAAGTCAAAAAATATCCCGGGTGGAGAGAAACAGTAACTGTTAAAACATGGCCTTCAGGTGGAGATAAGCTTCGTGCCTACCGTGATTTTCTTGTCCTGGATGAGGAAGGGAACACGCTACTCAAAGCCATCAGTTATTGGCTGATGATAGACCTTAATAACCGGCGTCCGGTTCGGATGCCACAAGAAGTTTTGGATTTGGCACCTGACAATGTTGAACACGCCTTACCCCTAAAGAGCCCCCGGCTAAACTCACCAACCAACATCGAAACGAATAAAGTATTTTCAGTTCGCTACAGTGATCTCGATGTGAACCGGCATGTAAATAATGTAATATATGTAGAATGGATGACCGAGACCCTTCCCGCCAATCGCCTTGTCAAAAAGCTGCAGATAGAATTCAAAGCAGAGTGTGGATATGGAGAACGGGTAATGGTTAACACATCATCTAAGAAAAACGGATATCTCTCAGAGGTGTCTATGGCCGATGGTGGAAAAACGTTGGCAACTGCGAATATGCAATTGTTCTGAACAGGACAAAACCTTCTTTTAATCGCTCAAAACTTCTGTATATATACATCACTTTCACGCTCATGCCGGGGATTGAGAATCAGAACAAAACATATAAGAGAAAGACAGTTTTTGAAAACCTCTCTTGATCTGGTGTTTAAAACGACAGCATACCATTATCCCCAATCCGGAGCAAAACTGGGATTTACCAAACGTTTTGACTTATTCAGATTATCAATCCGTTCGAAGTCTTCATCTTCCAGAAAAAAACCGAAGATATCGATATTATTAAGTAGATGTTTTTTGCTGGATGCTTTAGGAATCGCAACCACATTTTCCTGCTCAATTAGCCAACGCAATGCTATTTGTGCGGGTGTTTTGTCGTATTTTTCTCCGATTTCCTTCAAATCTTCATCCTCATCTACGTCCCCTTGTGCCAGTGGACTGTATGCCGTCAACAGAATATCATTGTCAATAGCATAGTCCAGCAGATCGAGCTGATCCAGAAATGGATGGTATTCCACCTGATCGCAAAAAATAGGGGCCCGTATTACTTCATTGACCTCTTTCAACAGACCAACCGGAAAATTGCTCACCCCGATATTAATCGCTTTACCCTGATCCCGAAGAATCAACATCGACTCAATGGTTTTCCGCAGGTCGTATTGATTGTTTGGCCAGTGAATAAGCAACAGATCGACATACGGTGTATCCAGGTTTCGGAGGCTTTGTTCGGTAGTCTGGAGTACATCCTCAGAATCGAGATTGGTATGCCAAATTTTGGTCGTTAAAAAAATATCTTCACGTGGCACATTCGATATTTTAAGCGCTTCTCCAACTTCACGCTCATTTTTATACATTTGTGCTGTATCTATGTGTCGATAACCCACATCAAGAGCCATCCTCACTACCTTTGCACATTCTCTGTCATGAAGCTTATACGTCCCGAGTCCTATTTCCGGGACATCTATACCCTGAATAGTTTTATATTGCATATGTCAGTTTAAAATATACTCCTATCATTTTGTTTAAAATCTAGTTACATAAACAGAGAAATTCTAAGAAGTGTTTCAAGTAAAATATTTTTCCCCGTAATTAAAAAGAAAAATCAGGTTCATTGAGTATCAGTTCTGCTCGTAATTTGATTATCAAACTCAATCACCTTACGAATGTTTATAAACATCGTAGTAAGTATAAACGAACATTGTTTCCAAAAGCTTCCAGTTCAAGATCTTCCTTAGGGGATTATAATATAGATTTGGACCAAAACATTCCTATTTGATGAGGGTCATTTTTCGAATATAAACTTTTCCTTGCACCTCTAGCTGGGCTATATAAATTCCACTGGGCATCTCTGAGGCGTTCCAAGTCTCCCTGTGTTCTCCGGTTTCCCGAACCTCATCAACCAGAGTAGCAACTTTTTGCCCTACAATAGTATACACATTCAATGTTACATGAGACTGTTCGGTTAGCTCAAAGGAGATCGTCGTGCTGGGATTAAAAGGATTCGGATAGTTCGGATTAAGCTTAACCTGCTCTGGAATTTCCGGGGAGTTAGTATTCGTGCCTCCGGGTTTAGAAACCTCAAGGGTAAAACGTGCCTCTTGATCCTGTCTGGCTTGTGCCGTAGTTGCTGAAGGCATCGTTCTTTTTATATCGCTCTCTTCAGAAATAGAGCGCTCCTTGCGGGCAGATCTATCAGTAAACCGATAATACTGTTCGGAATTCATATCGACAGTCTCACCTGTAATATTATCGGTAAGTGTAAAATTCCAGGTGTCCGGCAGATTTCTTTTGTTCCAGGATAATTCAAACTCACCCTGCATATTGCTGGTTAGCAATTGCATATCGAAAGAAAGATCTCCTTCGAAATTAAACGGACGAGACTCTTGGGCTTTAAGCGAAGTTGTTCCGGCAGTTACATCTGGAGACGTTCCTGAAACAAATCCGATTAAGGCATGTCGATTGGTGAAGGGCATCAGCTTGGCGGCATCGTAGGAATCCTCCCGGTGGGTGGCCTCCTCGTGGAAGTAGAGAACCGCAGCCTTATCGGTAGTTTGAATTTCTTCTGAATTGCCCTGTCCTTTGAGAGTCAGAGATATCAATCCCCTGTTTT
>JBEPXS010000002.1:0-28903 GCA_041641755.1 Balneolaceae bacterium | reverse complement strand
GAGCATCCCAGTGGGCTGACTAAACAACAAGCTCTGAATGATCCAACACAGGCGAACCAGGGATTTGAAAGCCTGGATGCCGGCAAGGAGATCAGCCAGGGACAGATTGGGATTAGTTTCTCTAATAAAAATTCGCTTGGCTTTCTAAAAGCGACCGCATATGGTACCTACCGCAATTTGAGTAATCCTCTTCCATTTGCCATTATCGATCTGGATCGCCGTGCAGGTGGAGCTCGAGTCACTTTACAGAAAGAATTAAATTATATCTCTTTCAATTTTGGTGTTGAAACCAAATTGCAACATGATGATCGAACCGAATATGAAAATGACAACACGCAACGTGGTACTATCCAGGTTAACCAACTCGAACAGGTATACAATCAAGCGGGGTTTGTAACTTCGACATTAACATTGGACAATTTTAAATTACTCGGCTCAATTCGTTACGACTGGATCCGCTTTGATACCGATGCGGGATCTCCCAACCAGTCTGGTCAGCGTGATTTCCATTCCCTGAGTCCCGGATTGGGAATCAACTACTCGATAAGTAATATTGAGCTCTTTGGGAATCTCAGTACGGGCTTTGAAGCACCTACAACTACGGAGCTGGTTAACCGACCCAGCGGTGGAAACGGATTTAATCCCAATATAGAACCAGAAAAAACGGTTGGCCTTGAAATAGGAAGCCGGGGACAGCTATTCTCTTCCACCATCTTCTATGACGTGGCCCTGTATAATTTATGGATCTCTGACCTGCTGTTTCCGTATCAGTTGCAGGCTAATGGTCCCACTTATTATCGGAACCAGGGAGAAACTGTCCATAAAGGGATTGAAGCAAATATTCAATACAATATTTCAGAAACGGTTCAGGCTGGAATAACCTATAATTTGACTGATGCCCAATTTAACAGGGCTACAACCCTGGACAGTGTATCCCTGGCAGGTAAATCGGTACCGGGTGTACCCAAGCACCGGCTTTCCGGAGTCCTCAATATTCGTCCCGGAAAATTTTGGTTCACAACCGATTTCCAGCATGTCAGTGAATTTCCCGTAAACAACCTTAACACTGCTTTTAATGATGATTATTGGGTTTTCAACGGCCGGGTAAGTTACAACGACCTGCAATTTGGTGAGAGTACCACTCTTACTCCTTTCTTTGCAGTTAATAACATTTTTGATACCCGATACAATGGTTCTGTTGTTGTAAACGCTTTTGGAGGTCGTTATTACGAACCGGCAGCAGGCATCAACTGGAGAACCGGTTTAAGTCTTCAGTTTTAACATTACATCTTCATCTTTCCGGTAACGAGTCCATGCCAGCCATAACTTCAGTTGGGATGGACTTTTATTTTTTAACTTGGAACAATTTTTTTAAGTCGGGTTAAGCAATCGTTCAAGTTATAAAAGCGGAGGAGGGATACCTCTTTTTAGGAAACAAGATAACACCTTTATTTTCAGTGGTTTGTACAAAAGAGCATTTATAAATAGATATTTACAAATAATTTGTAACAAATTGCTCTCTTGTTCTCTCTTATACTATCATCTGTAGACAAAAGTAAATTTTCGGAGGACAACTATGCTCAAACATATAATCTTTATCGGGATCCTATTTATCAGTGGATACCTGTATATGACGGAACGATCTATTACCCATGGCCCCGGGATAGTGGCCCCTGCGGAACCTGCTCAGCAACCAGCCTTTGGTGTTGGAGAACTGGTTCATGATTCTTTCGATATCAATCCATTGGCAGAGTTTACCATTGAAGCTCGTGCACTTTCTAAAAAAAGATATACTACCGATAAGCTGGGAGAATTAGCTCCCCTGGATGTTGTCTTTGGTTGGGGACCGATGTCGGACGAACGCAATCTGAATGAAGTGCTGTTTAAGCAGTCCGAGCGTTATTTTAACTGGCAAATGACAAACCCACCTCTTCCGTTGCACAAAATGGTGCAGCATACTGCAAATATTCATCTTATACCCTCTTCTCCTGACATTGAGAAAAAACTCTGGGAGATCCGAAAAGGACATGTCGTTAAAATCGAAGGATATTTAGTAGAAGCTACTTCCGAAGAAGGTCATAAATTTAAAAGTTCCATGCGCCGCAACGATTATGGGGAAAAGTCATCTGAACTTCTGTGGGTTAAGGACATACAAATACAATAAATTTTTAGTTTAAACGCTCTGTTTATATAAGCACTGCCGAAATCGGCAGTGCTTATTTTATTGGGATGCCTGACTCTGTTGAAACTTCTTTCCAAAGTGGATAAACTAGACGGTTCTATTTCAATGGACAGGATAACGCAAAATCTAAGGTATGAAGTGGCTTAAGGATCTCATCGTTGATTTAATTGTTACTATTTTTATTATCGCAGCAATTTTTCTGGGAACTACCTGGATGCGGTGGATCATTATCGGATATACCGGAATTATGCTGATAGCCAAAATCATTGTATTAATGGCCGACAGCTCTCTCCAGCTGATTCGTAAAACCAAAACTGATGCCCCGGAATGGTTTACGCATCTGCTTTATGCAATTAATACAGGAGTCCTCATTTATGGAACCTGGTGGTATACTGCCGGAGGCTGGCTTTTAATATGGATTCTCTCCTATCTTGCCCAACGTAAATTACAGGCTTCAAGAGGTGCAGCGTAGTCTCAATATTCAAGGGGAAGCTGAAATCAGGCTCAACAAAAAACCCGGTTGCATCTAAACAACCGGGTGAAATACCACTTTTGAAAAATACCTACCAAATTACTTACCAGAGGTTGAGGTCTCAAGCCGGTATACTGCCGAAGGCGCAGTCATAAATAAAGAACTGTTATCCTCGCCACCCCATCCAAGATTCGTAATCCGGACTTCTGTTTCAATTTTTTGGATCTGATTTCCCTCGGTATCAAAGACATAAACACCACCCGGACCTGTAGAAAACACTCTCCCTTGAACATCTGTTTTCATACCATCTGCAGCACCTTGATCCTCCATACTCCCCACATTGGCAAATTCTTGAGGATTTACCGGTTTACCCTCATTGTTAATATCGAAGACTACTATACTTCCGGTACGAGAATCATTAACATATAACTTCTGCTCATCCGGGGACAAGGTAATCCCATTTGGATGAGTAAACTCTTTATAGAACGGTGTTAAAGTCCCATCGGGGGAGAGCATATATACCCCGTTGAACTCCAGTTCCTTGTCCTCATCACTCACACCAAATGGTGGATCTGTAAAAAAGATGGTCCCGTTTGAATGAACAACGACATCATTCGGACTGTTTAAGCGCTTGCCGTTATAGCTTTCCACAATGGGTTTTAATTTAGGTCCCTCGATAACCCTTGAAAGCTTTCCGGCATGCTGGGCAATCAAAATATTTCCCTCCTTATCAAGTGCAATGCCGTTAGCATTACCTGATGGCTTTATAAAAACGTCGGCTCCCTCTCCAGGTATCCATTTATAAATAGTGTTGGCATATATATCACTAAACAACAAGTAACCGTCAGGATGCCACAGCGGCCCTTCGGTAAATTGGTATCCCTCTGTAACCAGTTCAGGTTCTGCATCGCCAGTAACTATTTGTTGTTGTGCAGCTACCGGTAAACTATCTACTGTCACAATTATCAGAACTAAGCAAACTACTAAGATATTACGCATCAATAACTCCATTATTTTTTAGGTTTTCTTTTGAGATATGAAAACAAATAAAAAAACTATACATTCGAAACAAACCAAACTTTATCATATACTTAGAGGTAGAATATGTTGATCTATTAAGGCATGAACAATATAAGGTATATAGTCAGATTCAAAGTTTGTTTCTGTGGGATAGAATTATTAGATCAGTCAGGCTTTCAACCTTTTAAAATTAGAGCCATACAAAAACTACAATACCTAAATATGTAGGATGGAATTGTTTTTCGCTATAATGTCTTTATGTATTGAGAAATAACAATCTTTTTTACAGGCCAACAATTAAATAAACCGACGCATGATTCGGGATATCATTCGTCAGAATTATCAATAATTTAAAATCACAAATAATAAACCATGTATAAAAAAATAGCATTTGTACTATTTATTGCATGCACAACACTTTTCTTAGCTTGTAGTAGTAATCAGCAACAACAGCAAGAACTAAATACTGAAGCATTTACCTATGCCGAAAACAACGATGGCTTAAACCTTCCTGACGGATTCAGTGCCGTGGTGGTTGCAGACTCAGTGGGTAGCGCCCGGCAGGTTACCGTCGATGAAGATGGGGATATATATGTAGCTCTCTCAGAGCCCCATAATGGAAATGGTATTGCCGCACTTCGGGATGAGGATGGGGACGGTGTTGCCGACCGCAAAGAATATTTCGGTAATTATACCGGCACAGGCATTGCGCTGCACAACGGGTATCTCTACTTTGCTCCAGATACTGTCGTACTTCGTTATTCTATGGAAGGAGTCGACCTGGTACCAACTTCCGAGCCAGAGATGGTCGTCAGTCAGCTGCCTGATCAAAATTCCCACGCTGCCAAACCCATAACATTTGATGGACAAGGTAATATGTATGTTAATGTCGGAGCTCCTGCCAATGCCTGCCAGGAAGAAAGAAGAACACCAGGATCTCCGGGACAAGATCCTTGTCCCCTCCTTGAATGGCACGGCGGTGTCTGGCAATTTGATGCCAACACACTTAACCAAACCCAAAAAGAAGATGGATATCGTTACAGTACCGGTCACCGGAATGCAGTTGCATTAGAATGGAACTCCATGGTAGATAATCTTTATTTGGTGCAGCATGGCCGGGACCAGCTCAGTCAGTTGTGGCCTGATCTTTATACTACCGAAGAGAGTGCAGAGCTACCTGCCGAAGAGTTCTTTAAAGTGGATGAAGGTGATGATTTTGGCTGGCCGTATACCTATTATGACCAAATACGTGGTGAAAAGATGGTTTCTCCCGAGTACGGCGGCGACGGGGAAACACCTGCTGAAGAAGGGAAATATGAAGATCCCATCATCGCTTTTCCGGGGCACTGGGCTCCCAATGATTTGATATTCTATAACAATGACCATTTCCCGTCTAAATTTAATGGTGGAGCGTTCATTGCCTTTCATGGTTCCTGGAATCGTGCTCCCCTGCCCCAAGAAGGATATCGGGTAACGTTTGTACCGTTCGATGGTGACATTCCGGCAAACGACCGCTATGAGACCTTCGCTGATGGCTTCAAAGGTGTAGACACACTGCAATCACCGGGCAACGCCGAACATCGACCGATGGGTCTGGCCCAAGGCAACTCCGGAACACTCTATATAACCGATTCGGTACAGGGACGAATCTGGAGAGTTGTTTATACCGGTACTGGCAATTAACCTGCCTGCAGATCAATTAACTTTAAGAGCAACAAGCAATTACCGGCTTGTTGCTCTTTTTTTTGGCGTTAGTTATTCGATCAGTATTAGTATTATTTTTGCTATCTCCTTAATTATTTAACATTTGGTAAAATGGAACATCTTTATTAGATAGGATTTGAAATTATTTTAAGCTAAATCGTCCCTGCACATGGCTTCATCAAACAAAAAAGTTATCTTCGCTGCCCTGATTGGAAATTCCCTGATCGCCGTTACCAAATTCGTGGCTTCGGTTTTAACAGGGAGCTCTGCAATGCTCTCCGAAGGGATTCACTCAGTTGTGGATACCGGCAATCAATTATTACTGCTACTGGGATTAAGGCGAGCCAAGAAACCAGCGGACGAAGATTTCCCGTTCGGTCATGGTAAGGAGATCTACTTTTGGAGCTTTGTTGTAGCCATTATGATATTTGCCGTTGGAGCCGGTATTTCCCTTTATGAAGGGATTCACAGCCTGATGGATCCACATCCGGTCGAAAATCCCTATATAAATTACATTGTGCTGGGCCTGGCAATGGTGTTTGAGGGCTTTGCCCTGTACATTGCATGGAAAGAGTTTGAGACCGCACGAGGCGATCGAAGCTACTATGAGGCGGTGCGTAAAGAGAAAGATCCAACCTCATTTGTAGTACTTTTTGAAGACTCAGCTGCCATGCTCGGACTAATCGTGGCATTTGTTGGAATAGGCCTGGGACACTACACTGGTAACCCCATATATGATGGGATTGCTTCCATATGCATTGCTATAATTTTGGGCCTGACTGCCGTCTGGCTGGCCTATGAAACAAAAGGACTCTTGATTGGGGAAAGTGCTGACAAGAAAATAGTTGAAAGTATTCATGCAGTTGCAGAAAAGCACGAAGGCATCAGCGAGGTCCATGAAATCCTCACGATGCACATGGGGCCGAACTTCATTCTCGTAAATATAAGTGTGGATTACCGTGATGATATCGATTCTCAGACCGTAGAGCAGTCCATTTCCGAGCTAAATCGTGGAATCAAGGATCAATTCCCAAGAGTTAAACGTATTTTTGTTGAAGCTCGCGGCCGGGCATAAATACGATAACGTGTTTACAGACAGTAACCCTCATTTTTGACCGATAAGGACGTTGCTATATCATATTCGATGTTCCCATCCCTGCCTGCTTCCCATGTATTAATCTTAATTTATTTTTGATCAGCTAAAAATATTTGAATAATATCGTTATTACTCATTATCTCCTTATACGTTACCTCTATTATAGTATTTAAAACTAAATGACCTTTCGTATTCCTTTTTATATCAAGGCTTTAACAGCAGGTTTACTTTTCTGCCTGGTTACAGGACTTGAGACTACAACCCTCGCTCAATCTGTAAATAAAGAGGATAGCAGTTCTTCCGGTACTATTGTGGATTTTTATAATCGCCACAAGATCACATCAGATGAGCCCGGTATTCATGAGTTCTCTTTTTGGGGCGGATACTCTTTCCACTCTACCAATGGAGTATGGGGGCAAACAACCGGTGCGGAGCTGGGAGTTATGGGATTCAGATATAATCGTAAACTCCTGAGATTTTCCAATAACTATCTCTTAAAATATGTGATGGAGATGAACCTGCATGTCCAGTATCATCTATCGGGTACAACCCAAAATGTTTCTGCCTCATCGCTTTCCGGTTTTGGAATGACTCCGATAGGTTTTCAGCTGAATTTTAGAGATAATCACGTTCTACAACCTTTCTTTAAATCATCGGCCGGCTTCATGCATCTCACTGATCCTTTCCCGGACAAACGCGGCACCAAGTTTAATTTTACGCTTGAGGTCGGAGGTGGTGTGGAGATCAAATTTACTGAGCATTCCTCATTCACACTCGGGTACAAATATCATCATATGTCTAACGGGCAATTCGGACAAGTAAATCCAGGGGTCGACTCGAACGTATTTTACGGCGGAATAACTATTTTTTAATCATCGTATTAAAATAAAACTTTTCGTCGTTCTCTTCGTATTGGGGATTTAACTTTAACCAAAACGGAGACATTTTTTATGACCAGATGGTTCGCTGTAACACTCATTTTGTTTTTAATATCATTTAGCACTTCCTCCCTTTATGGACAGGACCAAGAAAACAGCGAGAACAATCTCACTAATGGTCTGGAATATCGTGCTTTCCGCATGGCTCTGGTTCCGGGACTCAGTACAAACGGCATTGACGCCAACCAGTATGCATCCAAGTATTCAATGAATATACTAGTTGGGTATAACGGGGCCTTGCATGAGGGGTATGAGCTCGGTGGACTTCTCAATATCAATAAATATTACGCCCAAGGTGTACAGGTAGCCGGGATAGGCAATTATTCTGGTGAGGAGACACAGGGAGTACAACTTGCAGGTGTATTCAACCTCAGTCATGATGAGATGCAGGGGATACAGCTTTCCGGGGCAGGTAACATTGCATATGGTGATATGCAGGGTGTACAGATAACAGGCTTACTCAACTGGAGCGAAGCCAACTCCCAGGGCATACAGATCTCCAGCGGAGCCAATATCTCTGGTAACGATATGCAAGGACTCTTCTTTACCGGCATTGGCAATATTTCCGGAGGCAACATGCAGGGGATTGCCAGCAGTGGTGTAATAAACTATACTCGCAATGAGATGCAGGGTATAATGATAACGGGCGGAGTAAACTATTCAGAGTTATTCCAGGGGATTGCAATGGGAACCCTGAATGTAAGTGACGAATTTCAGGGAATCCAGGCCGGGGCAGTAAATTACACCCGGTATGGTCAGGGTATCCAGTTTGGTGCCATAAATTACGGTCGCAACTTTGAAGGGGTACCTGTTGGACTAATCAGTTACTACAAGGATGGACGTCGCGAGATGGACCTGTGGACCAGCGATGGTGGTTTTACCAATATCGGCCTCAAACTCGGTACGGATGAGATCTATAACATGATCTCAATCGGCTACAATCCCTCCCTGCAAAATGATGTATGGCAACTTGGTTGGAGTATCGGCCGACTTCACGAGCACAATAACTACTTCCATTATACCGACTTCTCCTATTACAAAATCAATGAAGGTGACTGGACCAAAGACCTAAACTCTATCCTCAAATATCGTATCTTGTTTGGAAAAGATTTTGGGAGAGGACTACAGCTCTACGGTGGTCCTACCTTCAATTTGATGATAAGCAAGCTGGATTCCAGCGACCAATACACCTGGTACCGCTTGTTCGATTTCGGGGCAAAAGGTCGTGACTACGTATTCTGGATCGGTTACTCTTTCGGAGTAGAGCTTTTTTAGGATACAACATTTGCTTGAAAGTTTAGGTCTATTTACCCGGTATTGTCCCATTTTACGATTCATATCAAATAAAATAAATCCAATTCGTTAAACTAAACGTATTGTCTGTATGTTAACGTAGTGAAACAATTGGAGACACAGATATGGGTCATATGACATATAAAAAGATACTGGTTTTACTGGCAGGTTTTTTCTTTTTCGCTGCCTGCAGTACCGAAAAAGAAAAGCACCAACAGGTATACCACTCATCACTCAATTCCGCAACACAATTCACACAGCAGGATACTATGGCAACCGAACAAACTGCAGAAATTCGAAAAACTGAAGAAGAGTGGAAAGAAATTTTAACATCCAAGGAGTACCGTATACTCCGGAAGAGTGGCACCGAGATGCCCTTTATTAATGAATACTGGAATAATAAGGAAGAAGGCACTTACTACTGTGCCGCCTGTGGACAGCCACTCTACAGCTCCGAACACAAATACAAATCAGGAACCGGTTGGCCCAGCTTCTGGAAGCCGATTGAACCTTCCGCGGTAGAAGAACGCGAGGATAACAGCATGTTTATGACGCGTACAGAGATTATCTGCTCTCGCTGTCATTCTCATATCGGACATGTTTTTGAGGATGGTCCCGAACCCACCGGTTTGCGCTACTGCATGAACTCAGCCGCAATGGATTTCAAACCTGTGGAAGAAGAGTAATAAATTTCAATGGGTCTTTGGTAAAGGGTTCATTATTGTTCTAAAAAATATTTCATCTTCTCTACATTTTTTCTTAAGCCTTAAAAATATGGGCGTACGCTGGTGTATAGCTGTAGGCTGAATTTCCATAATCCAGTTATGACCGTCAATGGCCATCCCTCCTGCCTGTTCAATGATAAAGCTGAGCGGATTACACTCATACATCAATCGTAGCTTGCCACTCGGATAGGTACTGCTGTCCGGATAAGCAAAAATGCCTCCAACCAACAATGTTCGGTATATATCGGCAACCATTGAGCCGATATACCGGGCGTAATAGAGTCGGTCACTTTCATTGCATTCAGGTTCCTTCTGGCCGTACTTTACATACTTTTTTAGTCCCGTTTCCTACGAATTATAACTCCCCTCGTTAACGCTATAGATCGTACCCTTGTCTGATATTTTAATATCATCATTGCACAGTAAAAATTCTCCGATACTGGGATCCAACGTAAAGGAACTCATCCCAGCCCTGTCGTATATACCATGATGGTACTCGATCCATACTATACATATCCTGCAGCTACCTGCTCTACACTAGGTTGCAAGGCATCCTTTTCACCAAGTTCTTGTTTTACCCCAGTAGTGTGCTAAAATTTTTCACGATAATTTTATGTGATATAATCCCGGTGCTCAATTGTATAACTTAAACAGTGCAATATCTTTTGGTTTAGATAGAATTCAAGCAATTTTATCTGTATATACGATGGGGATATCCAAGAATATAACCCCCGGAGCATGTATATTTACGATAATTTTAGCACACTACCGGGGCAGGAATAAAACTTGAATTGTAAAACAGCATGACTACCATGTTTACATTGTCGAATAAAACGGCGGTGATAACCGGTGCCGGAAAGGGAATTGGGAAAAGTATTGCAAGGGTGTTCGCCCGCCAGGGATCTGACGTCCATATTCTGGATCTGGACAGCGATGCCGCCCAACAGACCGTAGATGAAATCAGGGATGAAGGTGGTGAAGCCTTCTTTTACCGCCTGGACGTATCCGACCAGCAAACCGTACTTGATACATTTGATCAGATCTACGCCAAAAACCAACGACTGAATATTGTAGTTAATAATGCAGGAATCGCTCATATCGGTACGCTGGAAGGCACAACGGAGGCGGATATGGATCGGCTGTTTGCAGTAAATGTTAAAGGGGTTTATAATTGTGCGCTGGCCGGTGTAAAGAAGATGAAACAAACCGGTGGTGGGTCTATTGTAAATATGGCATCGGTGGCAGCCACGCTCGGTATTTCGGAGCGTTTTGCCTATTCCATGACCAAAGGAGCCGTTTTAACGATGACCTATTCAATTGCAAAGGATTATATAGATGATAACATCCGGTGCAATGCCATCTCACCGGCTCGCGTCCACACTCCATTTGTGGATGGATACCTGGAGGAAAACTATCCCGGCCGGGAAGAGGAGATGTTCGAAAAACTTTCTGAAACCCAGCCGATCGGACGCATGGGCAAACCGGAGGAGATTGCCGAGCTTGCGCTCTTTCTATGCTCCGATGAATCGGCTTTCATAACCGGTTCCAATTATACCATTGACGGAGGATTCTCAACACTAAATACTTAATCAAAACAGATATTATTACGCATGAAGCTAATACGTTTCGGTGAACCGGGAGATGAAAAGCCCGGTCTAATTCAACCTAACGGTACAAAGATCGACGCCAGTGCATTTGGTGAAGACTATGATGAACATTTTTTTGAAAATAACGGCCTGAATCGCCTTTCGGCATGGGCGAAAGAGAACGGGGATAGTGCCCCAGCACTTGAAAACGGGCAGCGCCTTGCCCCCCCTGTAGCCAATCCCGGCAAAATTGTGTGTATAGGATTGAACTACGAGGATCATGCCAAAGAGGGCGGCATGGATATTCCCGAAGAACCGATCCTGTTTTTTAAAGCTACCTCTTCTATTGTGGGACCAAATGATGATCTGGTGATTCCGAAAAATAGCACAAAAACAGACTGGGAAGTAGAATTAGCAGTTATTATTGGGAAAAAAGCTTCCTATGTTTCTGAAGTAGAAGCTATGGATTACGTGGCTGGATATTGTGTGCATAACGA
Organism: Balneolaceae bacterium; assembly: GCA_041641755.1. Lineage (GTDB taxonomy): Bacteria > Bacteroidota > Rhodothermia > Balneolales > Balneolaceae > JAMQKA01. The sequence goes on along the minus strand of JBEPXS010000002.1, from coordinate 17,390 downwards.
TTATAGCGAACGGGAATACCAACTGGAAAAAGGCGGGCAGTGGGTAAAAGGGAAAAGTTGTGATACTTTTGCTCCGTTAGGCCCCTATCTTGCTACCAAAAATGAAATTGAAAACATCAACGACCTTAAGCTCTGGCTTAAAGTAAATGGCAAGCTGAAACAGGATGGCAGTACCAGCAAACTGATTTTCGGAATTCCCTACCTGGTCAGTTACATTTCACAGTTTATGACATTGCAGGCAGGTGATATAATCTCAACGGGTACACCAGCCGGCGTGGGACTCGGTTTTGATCCACCACAATACCTAAAGCCAGGCGATGAAGTAGAACTTGGCATTGAAGGATTGGGGGTTTCCCGCCAGCGGGTTAAAGCCTATAATTCTTAATATGTAACCATATGTCCTTTACAGATAAAACCATAGTCATAACCGGCGGTGCAAAAGGTATCGGGGCAGGCTGTGCCGAGGTATTTCACCGCGAGGATGGTCAAATTGTTATCCTGGATATTGATGAAGAAACCGGGACCAAACTAGCTGATAAGCTCGGTGATCGTGCCCTCTTTGTAAAGTGTGACATTGCCGAAGAGTCGCAGGTCGCGGATGCGATGGCGGAAGCTGAAAATCACTTTGGAGGCATAAATGTGCTTGTAAACAATGCCGGTATTTTGCACTACGCCACGGTAACAGAGACCACCGAACAGCAGTGGGACTCCCTGATAGACATTAATCTTAAGGGAGCCTTTTTCTGTGCAAAACACGCTATCCCGTATATACAGGAGGCCGGAGAAGGTGTAGTTATCAACATGTCTAGTGTGCAGGCCTTCGTAACCCAGGAAAAGGTGGCGGCTTACGCAACCTCCAAAGCTGCTTTGATCGGGTTAACACGCAGTATAGCCGTAGACTATGCTCCCAATATACGAAGTGTAGCAATCTGTCCCGGTGGTGTTGATACTCCAATGAACAGGAATGCTTTTCAACAATCTTCAGATCCCGAGCGGGTACGGCAGGAAACCATTGATATTCACCTTGTAAAACGGATGGCCCGGCAGGAAGAGATCGGGGAACTGGCTGCCTTTGTGGCCAGTGAAAAGGGTTCCTTTATCACCGGCCATGCTCTTCGGATCGACGGAGGCATCGGTCTTAAAGTAGCGGGAAGTAAAAAAGACTAAATACGTTGATATGAGTATCGAGTCGATAGAAGCGGACCTTGAATTACAATATGAGGCTACTCTCGGGGAGTGTCCTGTCTGGGACGAACAAGAGAATCGCCTGTACTGGGTCGATATTCTGTCGGGTACCCTATTTAAATATGATCCTGGTCAAAAAGAAAACGAAGTATTCAATATCGGGGAACATATCGGCTCCTTTGCCCTGCGTGAGGAATCAGGCGCTGTACTAGCCCTTAAAACAGGTTTCGCCTTGTATTCTTTTGACTCCAATCGGCTGAATCATTTGACCAATCCGGAGTCACATCTGCCTAACCACCGATTCAATGATGGTAAATGTGATCCCTCAGGACGTTTCTGGGCCGGAACGCTCTCTTACGATCAGCAGGAATGTGTCGGGAGCTTGTACAATTTAAATTCAAACCTGAGTGTTGATCACAAGCTTGGCAAGGTTACAATTCCCAATGGAATGGCATGGGATTCTGACCGGAAAACCTTTTACTTTATAGATTCCTGGGATCGTACCATCTATGCTTATGATTTTGATAATAAAAACGGGATCATTGAAAACCGATCGGTTATCAAAAAGTTCGAAAATCCGGACATCCTCCCGGATGGAATGACGATTGACACCGAAGGCTATCTCTGGGTTGCCCTGTATAACGGGTTCAAAGTTGTGCGGATCGATCCCGGATCTGGTACCGTTGATTTTGAAGTTTCACTGCCGGTACCGCAAGTGACCTCTTGTACGTTCGGCGGATCAAATTTTAACGAGCTTTATATCACCACGGCCCGCGAACATATGACGGAGAAGGATATTGCCAAAGCACCGCTTTCAGGTTCCCTATTCAGAGCAGAAGTGCCATTTTCCGGTACTCCTGCAGATCGTTTTAAGGGATAAAAATTGAGTAAACTGTTTTCATCACACGACAAAAGAATTAACAGAACTATAATAAACAAATAGAATTAGAAAATATGAGTTCAGATAAGAAATTACGCAGCCGCGACTGGTTTGGAAAAAAAGGAAAAGATGGATTCATTTACAGAAGCTGGATGAAAAACCAGGGTTTTCCTTCTGAAGAGTTCGAAGGCAAACCGGTAATCGGAATATGCAATACCTGGTCGGAATTGACCCCCTGTAATGCCCATTTTAGAGAATTGGCTGAATCAGTAAAACGCGGTATCTGGGAAGCCGGTGGTTTTCCCCTCGAGTTCCCGGTAATGTCGCTGGGCGAAACGTTGATTCGCCCCACTGCCATGCTCTACCGCAATCTGGCCAGTATGGATGTTGAGGAGTCGATTCGCGCCAATCCACTGGACGGAGTGGTGCTCATGTGTGGATGTGACAAAACCACCCCCTCTTTGGTGATGGGAGCCTGTAGTGTTGATATTCCTGCTCTTGTAATTTCCGGTGGACCGATGCTCACGGGTAAATTCAAAGGTAAGGATATAGCCACTTCTGATGTCTGGAGGTACGCCGAAGAACACAAAGTAGGGAAAGTCAGTGATGAAGAACTCCTGGCCGCTGAAGGAGCCATGTGTCGCAGCAGAGGGCATTGCGCTGTCATGGGCACTGCATCCACGATGGCCTCGATGGTAGAATCGCTGGGACTTAGCCTGCCGGGTAATGCAGCTATTCCTGCTGCGGACTCACGCCGTAAAGTGATGGCCCACCGGTCCGGTCGTCGAATTGTGGATATGGTTGAAGAGGATCTCTGCCCTTCTGATGTGCTCACCAAAGAAGCATTTATCAATGCAATTAAAGTGAATGCCGCTATCGGGGGATCAACTAACTTTATTGTACACCTTACTGCCATTGCACGTCGCATTGGTGTAGATATTAAGCTGGATGATTTTGATAAGTACGGCAGTGACATTCCACTGCTTGTCAACCTCCAACCCTCGGGAGATCACTTTATGGAGGATTTCTATTATGCCGGTGGACTCCCTGTCGTAATCAAAGAGCTCAAAGATCATCTGAACGGGGATGCTCTGACAATTAATGGTAAGAGTCTGTACGACAATAATGCGGCGGCTGAGTGCTACAATCGGGATGTCATCGCCTCAGTTGACGAACCTTTCCAAGAGGAAGCCGGAATTACGGTAGTCAGGGGTAACTTGTGTCCCGATGGAGCGGTCATAAAAACATCCGCGGCCTCTCCTGATCTACTACAGCACAAGGGAAAGGCAGTGGTCTTTGAAAGCATCGAGGATTATAAGGAACGTATTGATGATCCTGATCTGGAGGTCGATGAGAACTCGATCATGGTATTAAAATATGTAGGTCCCAAAGGGTATCCCGGCATGCCGGAAGTGGGCAATATGACTCTACCTAAAAAAATGCTGGAAAAAGGGGTCAAGGATATGGTTCGCATCTCTGACGCCCGCATGAGCGGTACGGCCTACGGAACAGCCTTCCTGCACGCCTCTCCGGAGTCGTACACCGGCAGCAACCTTGCATTGGTTGAAAACGGGGATATCATCGAAGTGGATGTGGATAATAAACGGCTGCACCTGGATGTTTCGGAAGAGGAACTTGAAGAGCGCAGGGAAAAGTGGTCCCCTCCACCCCATGAAAACTACGACCGTGGCTATGTGAATCTCTATATTGAACATGTGGAACAGTCTCACCTGGGGGCCGACCTCGATTTTCTGGTTGGGAAGTCAGGTAGTGACGTCAAGCGGGAGTCACATTAATTTCCAAATAAATCTGTGATTCTTTTAATCTGAATATAGAGCCGAAATTCCCAAAAATTGGTACTTTTACCATAGTAAATACTTAAAAAAGAAGGTGACGGATAAATGGGTGCAAACTTTTCTCCTTATGAAGTTATCACATATGAGCACACATATCGGCTTTATGAAAAGATTGATGATGATAAAATTAAAGGGATTGGGGGATAAACGGGGGTACTTGCTCGTGAAGTTTAAAACAGTTACCACAGATACAATTACCTTTGATGTGCTCGCCTTCATGGGAACTTTTTTAGATAGTATTCTTTTAAAATCCTATAGTTATGTCACAGATTTAACTGAACATACATCAAACAGACCACATCGTATTATGAAAAAATTATTACTGATACTCCCCTTAGCAGTATTATTGATCTGCAATTCGGGACCTGTTCAAGCTCAGAATAATGCTGATAAAAAGCTCAAGAAACATATCAACAAAATTGTTCAGAAAGTTAAAAATGAACAGAATCCTGTAGAAAAGCGTGAAATTTTAAATGAAGCCTTTGATGATCTGACCAAGGCCTTTGAGAAGGTTGAAAATATGGAAAACTTGTCTGATACCGACCAAGAAGGTATAGCTAATCTACGTAAGATGGTAAACGAGAAGCAAAACGAGCTTAATGGCAAGGCCGGATTTACCCGTGTACCGGATTCACAGTTAAATAATTTTGCTAACTACGTTCAGCAGGATTTTGAACAAGCAGATGAAATTACAATTAGCGTAACTGTCCTTCTGCTGATTATCATCATCCTGTTATTGCTCTAATCGCTGCACCCAATATTGAAACTATCTGACTGCCCCCTTTTTCCTTACTGTTTAGTATTATTTCTCGCTGTGCTGAACGGGTCTGTGCATGCCACAGCTAGCTCCACGGGCGACCCCGGTTCAGTGAGATATTCCCTTATTTATATCATCCATGGGGACGGGAACTACCTATACCACGCCCAAAACGGTGAAGCTCAGCAAGCGGATAAAAAAGTATTGAAAGAGGCGACGAAGGTGGGTAGGAAAGCAAAGCGTGGTGAGGTTTTCATCTTCCATCAACGACCTGAAAAAAAGATTCTCGGCATTTTCCCAAAAAAGGACCGAAAGCTGTTATACTTTCGAAATGGCAGGCTTGTCAGTGAGCAGAATTATTCTCCTGACCACCAGTCGGCCTCAGACAATCCCTTTGCCGCCGAAACTAAACTCTATAATAAATATCAAAGTTCGGATCAGAACTACAGAGTGTTATCATACTTTGGCCATGAGATACCAGATAAGAAACGAAAGGGATATCATAAGTCCAGCCCTTCGACGGTCTTTGGAGAAAAGATTTTTGTCAGTGGTATCAAAACTTTGAGTGATAATAAAAATCCATTCAAGTTGGTTGTATTGTCCACTTGCGACGACGGGACGCCACGGATGGCCAATCTACTGAAAGATGCAACCCAGACCCTGCTCGCATCCCCACAAAATTTGCACCTGTCACATATTGACACAAAATCACTGCTTTTACTTGAGAAAAACAGTTCTCTATCCTCCTTCAAGCTTGCCGACGCTCTGGCTAAACAAACATTCAGCCGCCTGAGCTCATCAATACAAACAGTTATCACGCTGTCTGTATATCAGCTGGAAAAAGTTTCCGACTATCTGCCCCAATTGGCGGATGGGTATAAGTCGTATGCGGAGAATTATAGCGAGCACATTCATAATGCAGAAAACACAGATTGCGGCCGCCTGCCTTTCTTTGTCGATTCAAAATATGAACAGGGGGTTCATTTGTATTTCCGGCCTCCCCGGTTTGGTCGCCACGCCCGGTGGAAGTCTCATTCCGGTTGGGGCTGCAAAAATACTGATATTGATACCAACAGGAAGTAAGATTCAACTACCTTTATTGACAACGGTTATTTCCAGCCCAAATCTTAAAAAACTCCCTGCACTATTCCTCGATAGGTGGTGCCCCGCTGGCTTCAAAGGCCTTTTGCAGTGTCGGCAGACGTTTTTTGATGAAAGTATTAAGGTTCTCCTGCACAGCATTCAACTCCTTTTTGCCGGTTTCAACAGTTTCTATGTGCAGAGGAGTCGGCCCGTAGGTTGAACTCACTGCCCGCAATCCCATAGAAAGACGAGCTTCGGGTGTAGGCTGGACCCTCTCTCCTATCTCCTGCTTCGCTTCGCTGCCTTCCATGTCTTCTTGAATTTCAAGAAGACGCATTCGAGCTTCATGCAGGTCTTTCACGAGCTGTGGATTCTCCTCGGAAGCACGGGAAAGAGCTTTCTGCATCTTTTTAATACGGCTTAATTGGTCTTTCAGTTTATTGGAGGTCTGTGTCAAGTCCTGTTGAAATGATTCCACATTTTCTCTGAACTCGGAAATTGTGGTGTTGGACGCCCGCTCCAGTGTTGCTTTACGAAGCGGTTTAACCTCGAACTCAACCGGATCAGAAAGCTGTGTCACTTCTCCGTCAACTTTTTTCGAAAGTGTAGCTGAGTACGTTCCTGGAGTTACTAAAAACCCACTACCTAAAAAGTCTTCTTCCTCTTCTTCCAGGGTTACTACATCCTTTGAGGGATATCGCAGATTCCAGTTTACCCGGTGAAAGCCAGGAGTCGTCGGGCCTTCTACCCGATTGATCACATCTCCATTCTCGTCTTTGATTGTTATAATAACACTGGGACCTTTTTGGCGCTTTTCTGTTTCAAGACTATCCCATCCCGGAAATGGAACATCCTCATCTTGGTCAAGTTCCTCTTCTCTCTTCTGTCGTTTCTCTGTCAGGCTTTTGTAGCCATCCTTGAGGTAATACGTGAAAACGGCTCCAAACGGTGGGTTTTCTGCCGTAAAGAAGTTGGCTCCCAAGTCTTCAACCTCCTCATCAGGCAGATACCAGTATGCATCCCTTGCCTCAAACAGCTTCGCTTCCTGATTCAACATGTTGGTACTTACCTGTCGTAAAGGAGCATAATTGTCAAGCACGAAAAAACCTCTTCCAAAAGATGCGGCAACGATATCGTCTTTGTGTCGCTGCAGCTCTATATCCCTGAATGAGATGTTGGGAATACCACCTTCCAGTTCCATCCATTCATTACCACCATCCACCGTAAAGAAAATACCAAACTCGGTTGCAGCAAAGAGCAGATCTTTTTTGACATCATCCTGAATCACTCTCCATACCAGGTGACGATCAGGCAGATCTTCACTAATCACCTCCCATGATTCACCACGATCTGTACTTTTCAGGAGATAAGGACTAAAATCACCATTTTTGTGATCATCAAGAGCCACATAGACCGTATTAACATCATATAAATCGGCTTTGATGTCATTAATGAAAGCTCTGGATGGAACCCCATCAATATCACTTAGCTCAATAGTTCGCCAATTTTCACCACCGTCTTCCGTAACATTGATACGCCCGTCATCCGTACCGGCATAAATCAATCCCTCCTGTTTAGGTGATTCGGCAAGTGACGTAATGGTGTTATAGTTCGACATAGCTACTACATCCCAGGCATTGTCCCAGCTGCGCTGTTTTCCCATAATAGGTAGTGTGATACGCTCTTGATCTCTGGTGAGATCATCCGAGATCGCTGTCCAGCTGTTCCCTCTGTTTTCAGAAATCCAGACCCGTTGTGAAGCGAAAAGTAGTTTTGTTGGGCTGTGGGGGCTAACTTCGATCGGGGCATCCCAGTTGAAGCGTTCAAATTCTTCGTTTTCACCCGGCTGGGGCTGAATAAAAACCGGATCGTCCGTTCGCTCATCAATTCGGTGCAATCCCCCCTGCTGTGTCTCAGCGTAGAATATATTGGGATTACCTGGCTCGGTTGCGGTATCATGTCCATCCGCAAAAAGTGTTTTCTTCCAGTCACGGTTGGTTATTCCTATTTCATTATCAGTCCGGGAGGGTCCTTTTTGTGAACCATTATCCTGCGTACCTCCGTATATGTGATAGAATGGTTTCGCATTATCAACCGCTACTTTGTAGAACTGTGTGATCGGCAGATTTCGAACCATATTCCAGTTCTCACCAAGATCGTTGCTTTCGTATAGACCACCATCCGATCCTATAATCATATATTCAGGATCGTCCTTCTTAAACGCCATTGCGTGATCGTCAACATGCTTATGCTCTAGGTTTATCGTCTCAAAGTTCTTGCCATGGTCATCAGAAACCTGGGAATAATTGCTCATAAGGTAAAGTTTGCCAAAATAGTGTGGCGAAGCATACAGTTCCTGATAGTAGTGTGGTCCAGTACCACCCGAAACGGCATCCGACATTTTTTCCCATGAAGCACCCTGGTTTTTTGACATATACACGCCTCCTTTTGTACGGTGCAGCTCGATGGCGGCATATATGATATCCGGTTTTTGTGGGGATATATCCATCCCGATCTTACCCATATTTTTATTTATTGGTAAATCGGTTGTCAGTTCCTGCCATGTTTCTCCGCCATCGGTACTTTTGTGAATTCCTGACTCAGGTCCGCCACCCATATACGCCGCTACCGTGCGATGCCGCTGCCATGTAGCCGCGTACATCAGATCAGGATTTCGGGGATCCAGTTCAATATCGGTTACGCCGGTCCACTGGTCATCGCCAAGCTTTTTGTTCCAGGTTTGACCACCATCGGTGGATTTATAAAGCCCCCGCTGACCACCTTTATCCCAGAGTGGACCTTGTGCGGCGACCCAGATAATGTCAGAATTTTCGGGATGAACAACGATTTTAGAAATGTGCTCAGAATTTTCCAGACCCATATTATCCCACGTTTTTCCACCATCTGTACTCTTGTAAACACCATCACCATAACCTACATGACGTCCACCGACGTTTTCTCCGGTGCCTACCCATATCGTATGCGGATCATTGGGATCAATGGTAACACTCCCTATGGAATATGAAGATTGCTCATCAAAAATCGGGTCCCACGTAACACCATCATTTGTTGTCTTCCAAACTCCCCCGGAGCCCACAGCCACATACCATGTATCGGAATCTTCCGGGCTGATGGCTATGTCAGCAATACGTCCCGAAAAAAGCGCCGGTCCGACATTCCGGAATTCAAGGCCTCCGTAGTTCGTTTCGGTAATAATTGACCCCTCATCTTGTGCAATTAATGGACTAGTGAACAAAATTAATGTTGCCAGGAGGATATAGATTCTGGTTTTCATAATTACAATAACTCTTTGTTGTTAAAAGTCTTAACGGTCCCGAGGATTAAATTTATGGCAGATTAGATGTCCAAATTACGAAATCCTTGCCTGTGTTTTATTTAGCTCTATCCCATCTGCAAAGCATAACACAACGTTACAGTACCGGATCACATTCCCAATGTTCACCAAATTCATAAAAGGGTTATAATATCCAATTCCCACAAGTTATTTCAGTTACATGAATTAGAAGCTAAGGTTGCAAGGGGCGCACTTGTATATCTGTATAATGAAAATTTTGTGGACATTCCAAAATATGCACTACCGATTGGGCCATGTCCTCCGGCAGCAGCTTGTTTTTGTTTGATGATGAGAACCCGGTATCTACCGAACCCGGCGACAGGCAGGTTACTTTAACGCCAAAATCCCGCAGTTCCTGGTGTAGTGATCGAGAAATTCCCACAACTGCGTGCTTCGTAGCAGAATAGCAGGTCATTCCTGCAATACCGTTGGTACCGGCACCAGATGAAATATTAATGATATGCCCCTCTTCTCTTTGCTTCATACCGGGAATGACCAACCGACTCACATAAAAAATTCCGTGAACGTTCAAGTCAAACAGGTATTCCCATTGGTCGACAGGCATCTCCTCTACCTTTCCTTTGTACCCGGTACCTGCATTATTTACAAGGATGTGAATATTCTCTCCGAGCAATTCCTCGGTTTTATAATAGGCTTGCTGTACTTGCTCCTGATCAGTTAGATCCACTTCCACGTGGTGAAATCGCTGGTGTGAAAGTTTTTCCGGTGGCGTGCGACTCCATCCAGCTATTGTGACTCCTTCTACTAACAAGGCCCTTGTGATTGAAAGACCAATTCCTCGGCTGGCACCGGTAACAATAGCTGTTTTGTTCTGAATATTCATATTCTGTACTTCAATTTGGATTTAGTAAGATTACGTAGCGTTAAATAATAGTTATCCGTTCCAAAAGGAACGTTATCTATATGGATAGCATTAAGTTAGTTGAATTAAATCGAAAATATTTATAAAGATTTTAATATGAAAATTGAGGTCTGGAGCGACATCTGCTGCCCATTTTGCTACATAGGGAAACGCCATCTGGAACAGGCAATTAATCAGTTTGACCACCCCATAGATATAGAAGTGATATGGCATAGTTTTGAACTCGATCCGGAAGCAGAAACAAACCCGGATCAAGATATCTACGAAATGCTGGCTGATAAATACGGCCAGTCACTTGAATGGGCCAAAAAGGCGAATGAAGATATGAAAAGGAAAGCGGCAGAAGTAGGAATTGAGTTTAATCCGGACTCCATCATTCCCACTAACTCTTTTGATGCCCACCGCCTGACCAAACTGGCTGCAGATTATAATATTGAAGATGAAGCCGAAGAAAAACTGTTTGAGGCTTACTTCACGAAGGGTAAAAATATCTCAAAACCTGAAGTGATCAAACAGATCGGAGAAGATATAGGACTGGAAGTATCAGAAGTAGAACACATGCTCAATTGGGATAATTATACGGAAGAGGTCCGGTCAGACGAGTTGGAAGCAACGAATTTTGGGATCAGAGGAGTACCATTCTATCTGTTTAACCGCAAATATGCTATTTCGGGGGCGCAGCCGGTCCATACATTTACCGAAGCACTGACCCGCTGTTACGAGGATGAAAAGAAGAGATCAGAAGCGATGGATTAAGGAATATTGACCGAGGATTTAGGTGTGGAGTGGTGATTAGATCACATCACATTTTTTATAAAATAGTTTGGATAAGTCATTGATTGGCATATCGTTAAACATCGATGAACTCTTTCAGTTCTGAGTATGAGAGGGCTCCCGCGTATCGTTTTATTTCATCTCCATTGTGGTATAGTATGAGTGTAGGCAATCCCTTAATATCGTATTTTCGGCCAGTTTTGGATAAGCTACAGTGTCGACCTTGGCAATGAGGCAGGTAAATTCTCTGTCTGCTGCCAGACGTTCCAGGGATCTGTTCATCATGATACAGGGACCACACCACGCTGCCCAAAAATCGATCAGCACGTACTCATGTTGCTCAATCATTTTCAACAAATACTCCGGCCCGGCCTCAACGGGATCTCGAATATCCCTAGAGGTTTCAGCCGTCTCTTTGTTCGTTGAAATCCATTTAAAGATAGAAGCGAAGGGCCATCTCAATACAGCGATGAAATTGCTGATAATCATCACTCCGATCAGAACGAAATAACCCGCTATACGCATCGGATACTTTTGATACTGCCCCTTGGTGTATTTCAGCCACCTTTCGAGTTTGTTAAGGTGCTCAATCAGTTGTTCATTAACCATTATACATTATACAAAACCTGAATTCAGTGATCTTAAGAAGGCGGATTATAATCGTTTTCCTGCTGATAATGCAACATCAAATTCTACTTATTGACTATCTTCAGTTTTTTTCTTGGTGTTTCAGATTCAGGGCGGTGAACGTGTTCATTTCCAGTTACTAAGTAATGTATCGTGTTATTTCCAGGCACCAAGGATAAGCCCCATAACAGTGAAGGTAAGCGTCCAGTATCCCCCATTGATAGAGATATATTTCCACGATTTTCTTTCGTAAAGGCTATTGACCGCCAGCGCAAAGAAGATCCAACCAAATCCTGTCAGGAAACCGTAAAATGCACCGTTTCCAGCATTTATCATCTCTGAACTTTCTGGAGATCCATGAAAAAACATCGCCAGGTTAAAAGCCATAATAAGTTCAAAAATAAACGCCAGACCAAATATTTTACCCATGTTCGCCTCATTTAGGCTTTCCTCATCCAGTCCGGTAACATCCATCCATGCCTTACCGAACAGAGGCCCATACCAAATCCACCCAATTGCAAATGTTGAAAGAGTAGCTACCAATACAGCCCACATATTAAGATTTGACAAGTCCATATCCCATCTCCGTTAGTTACGATTTAATAAACGACTCTCCCCTCTTATCACCTAATAATATTACTATTATACTTATAATTTTTTACAAATAAAGCAAGGTTTCACCCTAACTAACTGCCTTAAAAACAACAATTTCTACAGAGAGCTTTGCAAAACCCCAACTTTCCAAGCTTGTCATTGCGAGTTCGCGAAGCAATCTCCCTTTAGAGTCTTTGATCGGGAGATTACCGCACTCCGTTCGTAATGACAGCTGGTTTTGCAAAGCCCTCTCTACAATAAGAAAGGCCTCCCAAAGGAGGCCTAACTATCTATTATTGGAATAAACAGCTTACTGAGTCCAGTCACCGTTTTCGAGGCGCCAGATATCCAGGGGATTATCATCTTTCAGTTCATCCGGCAGTTGACTGTCCGGGAAATTCTGGAAACAGACCGGCCGTGCAAACCGGTTGATGGCAGAAGTCCCGACGGAGGTAGTACGGCTGTCAGTCGTAGCAGGAAACGGTCCTCCATGGATCATAGCGTGGTTTACCTCTACCCCGGTGGGGAACCCATTAAAGATGAGGCGTCCAACCTTGCGCTGCAAAACGGTGATCAGTTCAGAATATTCCTCCAAATCCGCTTCAGTTCCATACAGGGTAGCCGTCAGGTGCCCCTGAAGATTTTCGGCGATCTCAACCAGATCCTGCTTACCGGTGGCGGAGATAGTAAGTGTTGAAGGGCCGAATACTTCCTCTTCGAGTGAATCATTGTCAAGAAAATCATCAGCGGTAACCTGCAATAGGTGAGGTACTCCGGTATTGGGTGAACCATTCTCCTTACCGTTGGCTATAAGCTGTACTCCCCCTTGCTGCAGTAGTGTTTCGAGTCCCTTCTTATAGGCGGAGTGGATGCCAGGCGTAAGCATGGTGCCAGCACCAGCAGCTGCAAAGTGTTCTTTCACCTTCTGTTGAAACTTCTTCGCCTCATCAGAGTCTTCGTAGGCCACCAAACCGGGGTTTGTACAAAACTGTCCCACTCCGAGATTTACCGAGTTGGTGAGTCCTTCAGCAACTTCATCGCCCTTCTCTTTCAATGCTCCCGGCAGCAGAAATACCGGATTGGTACTGCTCATTTCTGCATATACAGGAATCGGCTCCGGTCGGCTGGCAGCCGCGTCATAAAGTGCCTTACCACCTTTAAAGGATCCCGTAAACCCGACAGCCTTAATCAGCGGATGCTCGACGATTGCCATTCCCACTTCATGAGAAACTCCCTGCACCATTGAAAAGGTACCATCCGGCATACCGGTCTTCTCCACAGCGCCCTGGATAGCACTTGCAATCATCTCACAAGTACCAGGGTGGGCGGGATGCGCCTTCACCACAATAGTACAACCGGCCGCCAGTGCTGATGCGGTATCTCCTCCCGCAACTGAAAAAGCCAATGGAAAGTTGCTGGCACCAAAAATTCCTACCGGGCCGAGGGCCATTTTCATACTCTTTATATCCGGTGCAGAATCGGACTTGTCGATGCGTGCATCCACCCAGGAGCCTTCACGTATTACATCGGCAAATAGCCTGAGCTGGTTAACCGTTCGACCTCGCTCACCAGTGAGACGTCCTTCAGTCAGACCGGTCTCCTGGCTACATCGCTCAATCAAATCATCGCCCAATGCCATAATTTCATCAGCAATAGATTCCAGGAATTCAGCACGCCCGGAACCACTGGTTTGTCGATACTGCCGGAAAGCTTCTTCTGCCTTCCCAATGGCTTTTTCTATTTCTTCACTGGTAGCCTCAAAATACTGAGGCTCAAGGGATTGATCGTTTTCTGGATTTACAGCCTGAAAGGTTTCTGTTCCACTTCCTGATCGTGAATTTCCTATAAAATTTTGTCCTGTTAATTCCATCTGTTATTTAACTTTGTTGATTAATGTCCCGATTGGGGAGATTGAAATTCTTATTTCGTCGCCATGATTTAGTGTAAAATCACTTGAAGGAACAATACCTGTTCCGGTCATCAAGAGACTTCCGTTTGGGAAAGAACATTCCCTGTATAGGTATGAAACAAGATCTGTAAAATTTCGTTTGATTTGATCGATCGCAATCTCATCCTCAAAAACTATAGACCCCTCCCGCTCTATTTCCATCTCAATTTTTGTTTGTGATGGCAGAGGTTCTTCTGTCACACAAATGCAGGGACCAACTGAAGCTGATCCGTCATAACACTTGGCCTGGGGCAGGTACAGTGGATTTTCTCCTTCAATACTGCGAGAGCTCATGTCATTTCCGATGGTATAGCCCACGATTTTGGCATTCGAAGTTATAACCAGCGTGAGCTCCGGCTCGGGAACATCCCAAGTGGAATCTTCACGTATCCGTACCTCTTCTCCTGGGCCAACAGTGCGACTGCTGGTGGCTTTAAAAAAGAGTTCCGGACGGGGCGCATCATAAACACGGGCATAGAAGTCACCGCCTCCCGCATCTTTTGATTCCTCTTCCCTCCCTAGCTTGCTGTTATAATAGGTCACCCCACTGGCCCAAATCTCCTGGCTGCCTATCGGAGGTTCCAAAGCCCTGGAAATGAGTTCTTCTCCATTCTCAACGGGATCATCAGCACTTGTGATAATCTCCTTTAGCTTGGCGTAAAGCCTGTCGTCATTTATAAAACTGTCCCAGTCCTCCTGTTTCAGATAGTAAGTCCCCTGGTCAGCAATCAGAATACCCTTGTTTGTTTTATATATTTTCACAGATTTTTATGATTGGTTGAATGGTAATTAAAAAAGCGATATTAAAACGTGGAACCCTGAAACAAATGAGGGCTTACTCATTCAGCAGATTCACAGCTTAATTTTTCATCATGCCAGTCCCGATTCTAACGCAAATCCACCGGAAAATAATGCTGACTCATCCCTATCGCAAGGAAAGGTTCAGCTATTTATCAGTAATGTTTCTGTTGTCATCAATATCCGTGAATGCTTACCTTACAAATCTATAACAATTGAAAATAAACGGTAGATCATTTTGCAATTTAATCTTCGTGAGTTATCAGATACAAAACCTATCGATAAAGTCGTGGTTGAGGAACGTGTAGCCCGATTAAATAAACGGAGTATCAAAAAAGAGTCAAAAATTTTCGGGCTTAAACTGGCTCTCAGTATGATAGATCTGACTACGCTCGAAGGAATGGATACGCCGGGAAAGGTGATTCAACTTTGTAAAAAAGCCAAACAGCCCCACACTGAATTGCCCGACCTCCCCACTGTGGCTGCTGTCTGCGTTTATCCTAAAATGGTGGAAACAGCGAAAAAAGAACTGGAGGGAACCAATATTAATGTTGCGAGCGTGGCAACTTCTTTCCCAAGTGGTATGACCACCCGGGAAGCCAAGATTGAAGAAACCAAATTTGTAGTGGACCAAGGTGCTGATGAAGTAGATATGGTTATCTCTCGCGGTGAGTTTTTGAAAGGAAACTATTCCTTTGTTTATGATGAAATAGCTGTTATTAAAGAGGCCTGTGATAAAGCCCACTTGAAAGTAATTCTTGAAACCGGTGAACTGGAGACACTGGAAAACGTACGAAAAGCAAGCGATTTAGCAATGCACGCCGGTGCTGACTTTATAAAGACTTCAACTGGTAAGGTTAAACCTGCTTCTACACAAGAAGTTACACTTGTCATGCTTGAGGCGATAAGGGATTTTTATTACGAAACTGATCGCTTGGTAGGCATGAAGCCTGCGGGAGGTATACGTAAGGCCAAACAGGCGTTGCAGTATCTGGTGCTGGTTAAGGAAACATTGGGAGATGCCTGGCTTTCTCCCGATTATTTTCGGTTCGGGGCAAGCTCGCTGACCAACGACCTGTTGATGCAGATTGTGAAACAACAAACCGGTGTTTACCAGAGCAATAATTATTTTTCTAACGATTAAGATCAGTAAACTTTTTATGGCTGAAGACGAACAAGTAACTGATACCAAAGAGCGGGAACAGGCATATAAACCGAGCTCTCCGAGTTCAAAGATCAATTTTGAAACCAAGTGGGAGTATTCCGATGCCCCGGAGAGTACCGACCATGTAAAAGTTGATGAACAATACAATCTTTTTATTGATGGAGACTTTGTCGCTCCTGAGAAGGGTCGTTATTTCAAAACAATAAATCCGGCCACGGAAGAGCCCCTGACTGAGATCGCCGAAGCCACCCAGCAGGACGTTGACAAGGCCATAAAAGCCGCCAGTAAAGCTTACGATAAAACCTGGTCCAGGCTTGACCCGGCGGAACGAGGAAAATATGTATTTCGGCTTGCCCGCCTCATCCAGGAACGGGCTAAAGAGTTTGCTGTGATTGAGTCTTTGGATGGAGGAAAACCGATACGGGAATCACGCGATGTGGATATCCCCCTTGCCGCTGCTCATTTCTTTTACTATGCCGGCTGGGCCGACAAGCTCAACTATGCATTTCCCGGTAAAAAGGCGAAACCGCTTGGCGTTGCCGGCCAGATCATCCCGTGGAATTTTCCCCTGCTTATGCTGGCCTGGAAAATTGCCCCTGCCCTGGCAACCGGAAATACCGTTGTCCTGAAACCGGCCGAAACAACTCCACTGACTGCACTCAAGTTTGCCGAACTGTGTCAACATGCGGGGTTGCCGAAGGGTGTTGTCAATATCGTAACCGGAGCTGGTCCAACCGGGAACGAAATCGTCAACCATCCCGACGTTGATAAAATCGCATTTACGGGATCGACCGAGGTTGGTAAAATTATTATGAAATCACTGGCTGGTACCGATAAAAAATATACTCTCGAGCTGGGAGGCAAGGGACCCAATATTGTATATGAAGATGCCGCAATGGATCAGGCCGTTGAAGGTATAATCAACGCTATCTTTTTTAACCAGGGACATGTCTGCTGTGCAGGTTCACGCCTGTTGGTCCAGGAAAGTATTTCCGACAAGCTCACCCAAAAGCTACGCGATCGTATTGAAACACTTATCGTGGGTGATCCGCTGGACAAAAATACGGATGTGGGAGCTATTAACTCCAAGCAACAGTTTGACAAGATTAACGAATATATAGAGATGGGTATGAATGAAGGGGCCGAGATCTATCAAAGCTCCTGTGACCTACCTGAAAGCGGTTTTTTCTGCAAACCGACCCTGATTACCAATGTGGGCCAGTCCAACCGTGTAGTTAAGGAAGAGATATTTGGACCCGTCCTGACTATTCAGACATTCCGCACACCGAATGAAGCCGCAGAGAAAGCAAACAACACACCATACGGTCTTGCCGGCGGAGTATGGACCGACAAGGGATCCAAGGTATTCAATACTGGCCAGCAGATCCGGAACGGTGTTGTTTGGTCAAATACTTACAACCAGTTTGATCCCACCTCTCCGTTCGGTGGATATAAAGAGAGTGGCATCGGTCGTGAAGGTGGTTT
>JBEPXS010000001.1:0-35764 GCA_041641755.1 Balneolaceae bacterium | reverse complement strand
GGTAATTTGCCTGGGGATCAAACCCCTTTAGTTCAGGCAAAACAGCTCCATTTTCAAAATAAAGCAACGCAAAATCCTTTTCCTGCGTGCGCATCATAAACGACCAGCCATCCAGCCCGTCCGCGGGGCTGCCCGGTGCTTTTCGTGGAGTTATTTGGTCTGTCGCCAACCTCAGATCACGATACTTATCCCCTTCCGAAAGCATGAACTCTTTCAAGTGCTTCATATAACGGCCGGACTCATATTTAAATGCTTCCCAAACATGCGGCCGTGCCCCCTCGGGCTCCCCGGTTGTAGTCATGTCATAGGAAGCGGTACCATGCACATGCCCCGGCAAACCTCCCGATAATACCGAACCATACATCTGGGCTCGTGCAAAATAGTTATCGCGGGCAGAGTTTGCCGGAGGGCGCTCTCCGGCCGGCTTGTTGAGACTGTGATCCCAACCGGTATAATACGGCTCAAAATTAATGACCGGATACGCTGGTTCGAGACCAAAAACTGTTTCCATATACTCGTACACTCCGTGGTGACGGGGATTATTACCCACACTGTGCATATCTAACCATGGAGCTTCCTCGCCATGATCAAACTGCATATACGTTGAATTATTGATGAGTGTACTATAGGGTTGCCCGAACGGAAGAGGCCCATATTCCTCCAGGTGATAGGTCAAAGCTTCATTGAACTGTTCGGCCGTAAGGCTGTATTCATCGGGAATCCAGTCCAGGTGAATACCACTGAAAATCATGTTATAGGCCCCGTAACGGGAAATCAAATACTGCACAAAGCGGGCAAAGGTTTTCTTAAAATCGTAGTATGCGTTCCATGAGGGACCGACATCCCGTCGAACCGTTTCCAGCAGGGGTACGAATCCCTGGTCAGACAAATATTCCATTTTCTTATCCAGGCTCTGGAAGTATTCCGGGTTGATCTTGTTAAAATCAGAGACCCCGTTGTGTTTTTCCGACATTTCAAACGGCAGGTGACCATATTCGTCACGCATATTCTTGGCCGTGAACGATCCCCAATAGCTGTCACCGCCCGAAGCATCGGTCCCGGTCGCATCCGATACATCGTATCCGAACTTCTCCCAGGCATTACGCAGATAGATTCCGTTGGAATCAGCATAGGTGCTTGGGTGTATGTCAGCATCCCAGTTCGGGAAACAGGATATCATGCTTACCGAATTGAATCCCTGCTGTTTACGATAGATCACCGCTTCCTCGAACCCGATGCCCGGTCCGGGTTCATACTCTTTTGATGGTTTTGTTCCTTCAAAAGGCAACCGCCATGTGGCCCCGGCCAGCCAGGTGTCACCAGTCATAAAAAAGGGTGTACCGTCAGCATACTGCAGGGCATGGCCGCCGGGTGTGGATCTGATAAATCCATGTCGATTGGGATTAGCTGCTTTTTCTTCAACCGTCCACTCCTGGGCATAAAATGAACCTGTGTGACCATTAAGTCCTTCATCATCCGGTTGATTCGATCCGCTGGTCCAGGTCCACTTACCTGGTTCCGTGGCCACCAGCCGTACCTTAAAGGTATTTCCCCCATCCCAAAAGCCGTAGACTCGTTTTGAGAAGTCCGGGCCTTCAAGCTTTACCCACATCCGTACGTCAGTGTAATAATTATCGTATTCATTTTCTGCTTCAAAGGTGAGTTCATAGAATTCCCACACATGGACATCCAGTGAATCAGGATTGGCGGCAATTCTTTCAAAAGCAAAAACCTGGAGAATCACAAAGAGATATAAAATAATACTGCGGGAGCTGAAAACCATTGTAAAACTAAGTGGCTTAATTATTGTAATGAATGTAACAAGGTTCTAAGAACGCTTTCTACTTCCAGGAAACTAAATATATGAAACCGGTTTGCCAATTCGTGTCCGATCCCACTGGATTTATTAATAGAGCAACGTTGTGAAACCGAACATACATTTTAGAAATGTATGATTTTGTAAAAAAAATTTACAGAGATGATTTGATCTGTTTGAAAAGTGCAGTAAATTATCTCATAAATACGGGTAAGCCCAATAAAAACAATTGCTAATGATTACTCATGAGCAATAATAAGCAATATAAAGGCAAATCCCTTGAGGAGCAGGAAGCCCTGCGGGCAATTCTGGAGGGAACAGCTGCACACACGGGGAAAAAATTTTTCCGTGAACTCGTCAAACAACTTGCTACGGCATTAGATACCCATAGTGCCTGGATTACAGAGTATATTAAAGAAGAACAGAAACTGAGGGCCTTGGCTTTTTGGGTAGAAGACCGTTTTGTGGAGGGATTTGAGTATGATATAATTGGAACTCCTTGCGAAATTGTTGTGGGTAAGAAAGACATGCTTCATATCCCCAAACACGTTATCAAGCTCTTCCCTGATGATCCCGATCTTCAGAAATATATGGCTGTGAGTTATCTGGGGACACCTCTTCTCGACCTTGATGGAAATGTTCTGGGTAATCTTGCGGTCATGGATACTCAGGAAATGCCGGAAAAGTATCATAACCTGACTCTTTTCAAAATTTTTGCTGATCGTGGTGCTTCGGAACTCCGCCGGATACGGGCAGAACAACAGCTACGGGAACGTGAAGGGCAGCTTAGCCGCCTATTCGACAGTGCCATGGACGCCATCATAGAAATCGATTCTCACCTGACTATCACGCAGGTCAACAGAGCCGCACTCGAGCTTTTTGAAGACGGCGAACAAAAAAATATGTTGGGACAGTCTTTCGAGCGATACCTGGTGGCTGAGTCAGCTCGAAAATTGAAAAATCTTTTGAACGGGCTGCAAAAACGTCCGTTGGGAAAGCGTTACCTCTGGATCCCGGGTGGATTCAAAGCCCTGGCTAAAGAAGGTACGTCCTTCCAGCTAGAGGCCACTCTCTCCTGCTACGAACACAACAGAAATACCTATTTTAATCTTGTACTTCGCAATATAACAGACCGCATTAAGGCAGAAAAAAGAATTGACTCGTTATCAGCCGAATCCGAATATCTTCGTGAGGAGATAGACCAGATTCACAACTCAGACGAGATAATCGGTAAGAGTTCATGTATGCAACGGGTATTAGACGAAATTGACCAAGTGGCTGGAACCAATGCTGCTGTACTGATATTCGGTGAGACTGGCACCGGAAAAGAGCTGGTAGCCAGGGCCATCCACGGAAAAAGCAGAAGAAAAGACAAGCCACTGATCAAGGTGAATTGTGCCTCCATCCCGGAATCTCTAATAGAAAGCGAGTTTTTTGGTCATGAAAAGGGCGCCTTCACCGGCGCAACAGAACAGAGAAAAGGGCGGTTTGCTCTTGCCGATCAAGGAACGATATTTCTTGATGAGATCGGAGAACTGCCTACAGAGCTGCAGCCGAAGTTGCTGCGGATTCTCCAGGAAGGTGAGTTCGAACCCGTCGGATCTTCGGTAACGCGAAAAGTGGATGTTCGGATTATCGCTGCCACTAATCGTAATCTAAAAAAAATGATTCGCGAAGGAAGCTTTCGGGCCGATCTTTACTATCGTCTGAATGTATTTCCCATTTATATTCCCCCGCTCAGGGAACGGGGAAAAGATATCATGCTGCTGGCTGAGACCTTCATCGAACGATTTTCCCAGCAGATCGGATGCATAATGAAACCCCTATCTGAAGCTGACATAAATTGGCTTAAATCATACGATTGGCCGGGTAATGTCCGGGAGTTGCAAAATATTATTGAACGAGCCGTAATCACTTCCCCGGATGGAAATCTTGATCTGTGCAGACTATTGTCGGGAACTATCCGAAATAGGAATACCTCCTCCTCAACTTTGTCCGACGATCGTGTATTGACTTCAGGTGAATTGAAACAGCTGGAACGTCAAAACATGATTCAGGCGCTAAAGAAAACCGATTGGCAAGTAGCCGGTGAAGAAGGAGCCGCTAATTTGATTGGCATCCCTCCATCCACGTTTAGCTCCAGAATGAAAGCACTTGACATTAAACGACCTTCCGAATAACCGTTTTTTGCTTGCTTAACACTCTTTCTACCTGGCTGAAGTTAACTCACAATCACGAAATTCGGTCACGAAATCTCGTGAATAGCGATATATCGTAATAATTCATTCCTCCCTACCAAGTGCTTAACCCACTGTCCTGCAAATACTTACATACACTCCTGCTTTTTGGCACGATATATGGAATTCAATTAACAGGAATTAAATCCAAAACACCTGATCAAAAATAAACCTTTAATAAAAAAAGGAGAATTATCATGAGTAAGTGGAAACCCGATGAAACATTTTATACCTCGCCGCAAATGGCGATGGATGCGCCGGATGAGGAGGTAGCCTACGTTGCAATGTTTAACCCGAACGGTGCAGGAAAAAAAGACGCCATTGGGGTAGTCGATGTCGATCCCAATTCAAAAACCTATGGTGAGCTCATTCAAAAAGTGGAGCTGCCCGGTTCGGATAATGAACTGCACCATTTCGGCTGGAATGCATGCAGCTCTCACCTGTGTGGTTATGCTCCCCATGCCCACGTGGAGCGAAGATATCTGATCGTTCCGGGAATACACTCCTCACGTATCCATATCATTGATACAAAACCGGACCCGCGTAATCCTCAATTGATTAAGATTATAGAACCAGAAACCATAAAGGAGAAAACGGGTTATTCCGCCCCTCACACTGTACACTGTGGTCCTAATGGTCTCTATGTTAATGCATTGGGCTCAGCCGATGGTGGTGGTCCCGGCGGTATCTTTATGCTTGATCATGAGACTTTCGATGTCATCGGACCCTGGGAACGAAACCGCGGTGACCAATACCTTTCATATGATTTTTGGTGGCACCTGGGCTACGACACCATGATTACCAGCGAGTGGGGAACCCCCGAGATGGTATCCAAGGGTGTTGACCCTGAACTGCTCCTAAACGGAAAATATGGGCATGCCCTCCACATCTGGGACCTGCGCAGCCACGATCACAAACAGACGCTGGATCTTGGCTCCGAACACCAGATGGTTTTGGAGCTTCGCCCGGCGCACAATCCCCAAAAAGCCTACGGATTTGCCGGGGTGGTACTCTCACTTAAAGATCTCTCCGCATCTATCTTCCTCTGGTTCCGGGAGGGCCAAAATGGGAAAGCCAAATGGAAAACGAAAAAAGTAATCACGATACCGGCTGAACCGGCCGATACAAAAGATCTTCCTCCACTGCTCCAGGGCTTTGAGGCCGTACCCCCGTTGGTAACCGATATCAACCTGTCGCTTGACGATCAATATCTTTACGTATCCTGCTGGGGAACAGGCGAATTGCGCCAGTATGATGTCAGTGATCCCTTCGATCCGAAGTTTACAGACTCTTTACACATTGGCGGTATCGTCCGTCGCGAAGCACATCCTGCTACTCCGGAAGTTCCGCGTAATGGCGGGCCACAGATGGTGGAAATCAGCCGTGACGGGCGTCGTATCTACCTTACCAACTCGCTCTATTCCCCATGGGATGAGCAGTTCTACCCGGATGGGATCAAGGGATGGATGACAAAAATAAACGCAAAGCCCAATAAAGGTGAAATGAGATTCGATGAGTCTTTCTTCCTGGAGTTTGACGGACTTCGTCCACACCAGGTCCGTCTTCAGGGTGGGGACACCTCCTCGGATTCTTTCTGTTATTCGAATAAAAATTAATCCCGACATCATGTTTTCTGAACTGTTTTTAACCTTTGCAATGCTCATGTTACTGGGTGTATTCCATGGAATAAACCCGGGAATGGGATGGCTGTTCGCCGTGAGTCTGGGATTACAGGAACAACGCAGGGCCGCCGTCTGGTCGGCTCTGTTTCCTCTTGCCCTCGGTCACGCTCTGGCTATCGGAGTTACACTGTTTGTGGTTGGTATTATTGGTCTTGTAATTCCTTTTGAAATACTCAAATGGCTCGTGGCCGGGATTCTGGTTGCTTTCGGTATTTACAAGTTGATCCGAAATCGTCATCCCCGGTATGGTGGCATGCAGGTCAACTTTCGCCAGCTTGCCACCTGGTCATTTCTGATGGCCTCAGCGCACGGTGCTGGTCTAATGGTGTTACCGTTCCTTTTTAACGGTATGACCTCGAATTCTACAATCTCTACTTTACATATGCACAGTCATGAAGCTGGTATGGTGGTGGATCATGCCAGTCATGCCACCGTCTTGTTGAATTTGCCCACAGAACCGATGATCGGCATACTTGTAATACTGGTCCACACCATTGGTTACCTGCTTGTCATGGGAATTCTCGCCGTCATTATATACGAAAAGCTAGGGCTTCGGCTGCTCAAATCAGCTTGGTTTAATATCGACTTAATTTGGGCTGGAGTCCTAATATTGAGTGGCTTGCTTATTCCGATAATTTAGTTTGCAGATAGATTCCCGAAATTTAAATGTAAGCTGGATTTCCAAGGTCCCAACACGTCCAAAAGTGAATGATGCAGGTTTTCTCATATAAATCTTACTCGCAAAAACTCTCAATTGACAAACTTATGTTCTTATTGCACTTAAATAAAAAAATAAAGAATCTTTTTTCTCGGGAATACGTAGATTCTCTTTTTACAAACTACAAAATGGGATAACACTGCATAAAATGGGATATATTTTCAAAAAGGGAACTGACGACCAGAACCGGCCTCCCGTTCATCCTCTGACTTTGTCTTTCAGTAGCTCGGAGATGAACCGAGAATTCGAGGAAGATATCACCAGACGATCCGTCAATTTTGTCAGGATCTCCCTGAGTCTTGCTATCGCTCTTTACCTTATTTTTTCCTGGCTCGACCGGATAGTCACCCCAGAGGTAGCTACGGAACTGATGGCAATCCGTATAGTTAGCTGCCTTATGTTTATTGGAACAATCTACCTGACCTATAAAAAGTGGGGACTCAAGAATTTCCAATTTATGATGAGTATGATTGTTCTGCTGGCCGGTCTCGGGATTATCGGTATGATTCTCGTCTCAGAATCGATAGGCGGATATCACTATTATGCGGGACTTATCCTGGCTATAATGTATGCCCATGGCCTGTTGAGAATCCGCTTCATTTATGCCTCGTTGACTACCTGGTTTATTATTTTGGCCTATACAACTGCTACCATTTGGCTGGAAATAACCCCCTTTCAAATCTATGTTAATAATATATTCTTCTTGGTATCAGCAAATGTGATGGGCATGTTTGCCAGTTACTGGCTCGAATACTATATGAAAGCTGTCTTTTGGAATGAAGGAATTTTGAATGAAAAAACGGAAGAATTGAAACTAGAATCTTTCCGTAAAAGTAAGGAATTGGAATCCGCCCGCAGACTCCAGATAAAAATGCTACCCCAAAAATTCCCCTACTGCCCAAATTATGAATTCGCTTTTTCCATGAAAGCTGCCTCGGAGGTTGGTGGAGATTACTACGACTATCACAGAACCGAGGATGAAGTACTAACATTTGGTATCGGAGATGCAACCGGCCATGGATTACAGGCCAGTGTCATGGTAACAGCGATGAAGCTGCTTTTCGCAGAGCATGCTGTTAACAACGAGCTAACAGATTTTCTGAAACGAGCCTCTTATTCAATCAGCTTAATGGATTTCCGCACGCTTTACATGGCTTTTGCTATCGGAAGATTGAATGAAAATACGCTTGAACTGGCAGGAGCAGGAATGCCCCATGCACTTATATACCGTTCCGGAACAAAAACTGTTCAAAAAATACCTTTAAAAGGACTACCATTGGGTAGTAAACAGGTGTTTCCGTATGAAAAAGTAACGGTTGATATTGAACCAGGAGATGTTGTTTTATTTATGACGGACGGACTACCTGAACTTTCTGATAATGAAGGAAAGATGATCGGTTATTCACGTGTCGAACAAATATTTGCTGAGATTGCTAACAAGGATCCCGACAGCATTATTGAACATCTGTACAAATTTTCCGAATCATGGTTAAAGGGGATCTCTCCCAATGACGATATGACCTTCTTTATTTTGAAACGGAAACAACATGAGGAAGAAAAAATCTCAGATACGAACCTGAATAAAACAGACAGTTTTCAAACCACCCTTAGTGAAATTTGACAAAATTGAATAAACAAACCACACCAACATTTAATACTCAGCCATCCCTAAAGCCTCTTATTGCTGACCAGGTACAACATAATCAGATCGTAAACAGCATGGGCAGTCATTGCAGCGATCAAACCTGCGTATTCATATAGATATCCCAGCATCATACTGAGACCAAACATCATCAATCCAAAAACAATGTGACCGGTTTTTTCAAATTTAAAGTACCCGTGGATACCCACAAAAATTACTGAAGTCAGCCATATTCCCAGCCACGGTTGTATGGCTCCACGAAATAACAACTCCTCTCCGACCCCTGCAAACAAAGAAAGCTGAAACCTATCGAAATTATCAAGCTTAAGTTTAGATATC
Organism: Balneolaceae bacterium; assembly: GCA_041641755.1. Classification (GTDB taxonomy): domain Bacteria; phylum Bacteroidota; class Rhodothermia; order Balneolales; family Balneolaceae; genus JAMQKA01. Next base: position 27,330 of record JBEPXS010000001.1, on the reverse strand, counting down.
ATCCTAACCAGATGAAAGTCATATAATATGTCTTTAACTGGTGGATGGTTGGCAAGAAAGCCTATAACTGCTGCAGCTACTCCTCCCGAAATTGTACCGGTCGCAAGTTGAAAAACAAAAGAAAAATCATATTCAAAGGCTGCCGAGAGGGGCTTTTCGTATATAAAATGATATATCAACCAAGCTAAAACAAAATAAACGAAAGCAGAAACGAGGGACAAAACCACTAAATTATGCTTTGGTATCTCCCCGATTATTTCTTCTTTTTGGTTGGCTTCGACGTCTTCATTCATATAAATACTTCGATCTTTTTTAAAGCTTTTCTATATGCAGATGGTCAATCTATTATAACAGATAAATCGTTAAAATGATCGAATACGATCTTCAATTTACAGTATTCTTTTGATTTAGCTACAGATCTTGACAGTTTGACTGTGTACTTTCATTTAAAAGCCAAAATAATGGATGCAGATCCCAAACGGTTAAGGGAGCAGGTAATAAAGCTTGCTGAGGAACTCGGACCTCGGGATGTGGGACACCCCTCAAATATGGATCGTGTGGCCAACTACATTCTGGGTCATTTTAAACTCTTTTCAGACAATGTACACAAACAACCCTACCCCGTGGATGGTATAACGTTTTGTAATATCAGTGCGTCTTTTGGTCCCGACTCGAATGAACGAATTGTTGTCGGGGCACACTATGATGTGGCAGGTCCGTATCCAGGCGCTGATGATAATGCCAGCGGAGTTGCCGGTCTGCTGGAACTGGCACGACTTTTAAAAGATGAAAACCTACCGATGAAGGTAGAGCTGGTATCGTACCCGTGCGAGGAACCACCCTACTTTTATACACGGAAAATGGGCAGCTTTGTACATGCTAAATCGCTTAAAGATCAGGGAGTTAAGGTCAGGTCAATGCTGGCCCTTGAAATGATCGGATACTTTACTGATGAGGAAGGGAGTCAGTCCTATCCCCTGTTCCTGCTTCGTCCCTTTTATCCGTCTGTTGGTAATTACATTGCGGTGGTGGGCAAGCTGTTTCAGCGCAAGCTGGTTCGAACCATCCGCCAAGCGATGGACACTGCAACTCCGCTGCCGGTAGAATCACTCAACGCCCCCCGATTGCTGCCGGGTGTGTCTTTATCAGACCATCTGAATTACTGGTGGGCTGGCTATCCGGCGGCCATGATCACCGATACCGCCTTCTACCGTAATCCCAACTACCACACTGCCTATGACACTCCCGACACCCTTGATTACCAGCGCATGGCGCAGGTAGTGAATGGGGTTAAAGCTGCTATTTTAGAACTTTCCCGTTAGTTGAATAACGAAGAATGAGTTCGAATAAGGATATAGCATTTCTTCAATGGGCACTCCCCAAAATGGGCTACCGCTGGGAGGGGTTTCGGAAGCCACGGAGTCAGGTGCTCAAGCGCATCCGCGAGCGTATGCAGCACCTCGAACTCTCCGGTGGTTATCCCGAATACAAGAAGTATCTCCTGGCACATCCCGATGAGTGGAAACAGCTCGATCAGCTGTGTGATGTAACCATCAGCAAGTTTTATCGCGATCGCAAGGTCTGGGAATATCTAAGGGATGATATTTTAGCTGACCTGTTTTCCAAAGTAGCCCCGGGTTCAATTTCGGTTTGGTCTGCCGGATGCTGCAATGGTGAAGAGGCATACAGTATATCTATGATCAGTGAACAGTTGTCGGTAAGAAATAGCAACACAAACAAAATTGAAATTCTGGCAACAGATCGAAATCCGGAGGTACTGAAACGAGCGAGGATAGGCCGTTATCCGGCTGGAGCACTTAAAGAACTTACAAAACAGGAAACAGAAACATTCTTTCATAAAATCGATGATTCGGAGAATGATTACCAGATAGGTGACAGACTGAAACTACGGATAACGTTTGAAAAGGGGGATATTCGAAATTCTCTTCCCAACCAGGAATTTGATCTCATTCTCTGCAGGAACCTGGTCTTCACCTATTTCACAAAAGAACGCCAGCTTCATTTCCTGAACCGGCTCATTTCTATTCTTTCATCCGACGGTTGCCTTGTTATTGGTAGTAATGAGGATCTTCCCAAAACAAACAACTTTGAGTTAGTCAGTAAATCCCACCGTATATATAAGTGCAGCAAAGTATCAGGGAATAGATAATCATCCGTTTTTATTACCCGATATTTAGCAAAAAAGTAGGGGATGAACCTACATCATATATCGGCATACCCTTTTCATAAAGGGACTAAAAAAAATATATCGTTTACAGAGATTAAAGATTGTCTGCCGGGCAGATCAAACCAAATAAAGGTCTGATATGAAAAGCCAAAGCTTTCTAAACTACTTCCCTGTTCTTGCAACACTTCTGTTGTTTACCATCGCTGCAATTCATCAGAATTCCAGTTTACCAGGTGCAGGCCAGCCCAACTTTACAGCACCTGATTCATTATATGAAAAATCAGGTAAAGTACTCTATAAACAGGCCTGTTCTGCATGTCATGGAATCAGGGGGCAGGGAGTAGCTCAAACTCAATTAGGTTTAAATACTCCAACACCCGATTTCTCAGACTGTAATTTCGCATCCCGTGAACCGGATGCCGACTGGATAGCGGTAGCCCATCAGGGAGGACCCGCCCGTGGTTTTTCTAAAGAGATGCCGGCTTTCGGCGAAGCCTTAACTGCGGAACGGCTCCAAAAAATTATGGATCATATTCGCACGCTCTGTACCGATGACGACTGGCCTCGCGGGGAACTGAATCTGCCTCGCCCCCTGGTCACTGAAAAAGCATATCCCGAGGACGAAGCTGTGATAAGCAGTTCCATCGATATGGAAAATGAAGGCAGCGTGATGAACGAACTGGTATATGAACAACGATTGGGTGCACGGAACCAGCTTGAACTGGTAGTCCCCTTTGGTTTTAGTGAATCGCCGGCGGGGAACTGGAACGGCGGACAGCTCGGTGACGTGGCTGTGGGTGTTAAACGGGCACTGTACCACAACATCAACAGCGGCTCTATTGTCAGTTTAACGGGTGAAGTAATTTTTCCCACCGGCGACCGGGCTACCGGCTTTGGCAAGGGGACGACCATCCTGGAGCCCTTTGTTTCTTTTGGACAGATATTACCGGTCGGGGGTTTTCTTCATCTGCAAAGCGGCATGGAACTGCCATTGCTGAAAGACAAGGCCACCGAAGAAGCATTTTGGCGGGCAGCCCTGGGTAAAAGTATTACACAGGGACGTTGGGGACGTGTATGGTCTCCAATGGTCGAAGTTCTCGGATCAAGAGAGTTTGAATCCGACGCCCAGACTCATTGGGATATTGTACCCCAAATGCAGGTTACGCTTAATACCCGCCAACATATCATGCTCAATCTAGGTGTGAGGATACCTGCGGACGATCCCGCAAGAGATACGCAACTTATGGTTTATGTTCTCTGGGACTGGTTTGACGGGGGCTTTTTTGAAGGATGGTAGTCTGAGTAATGAATAAAAGATTAAAGGTATTACATGTTTGGTAATTAACGGAGAATTCGATGCACAACCGACTGGCAATATTAATAATACTACCGCTACTGGTTCTTTTCATTGGGAACAACTTCAATAACGTACGCCTCGATTCAACTACGGTAGAAAGTCAAACCAATGCACCCTATCATCAACTTTTCCAAACTTCCAATGCCTGTACAAGTTGTCATAACGGAATGGTCACATCCTCAGGTGAGGATATCTCCTTTGGCATTGACTGGCGGGCATCGATGATGGCTAATTCTGCCCGAGATCCCTACTGGCATGCGGCTGTTCGCCGTGAAGTAACGGACCATCCCGAATCACAGGCACATATCGAGCAGGAATGCTCCACCTGCCATATGCCAATGGCCCATTATGAAGCAGAATATAACGGTGAGATGGCACAGGTCTTTGCCCATCTACCTGTCAACAAGGGAGCCACGCGGGCTAATATTCTGGCTGCCGATGGTGTCTCTTGTACAACTTGTCATCAGATCACAGAGGAGAATCTGGGAACCCGTGAAAGTTTCGTCGGCAGATTTGCCATGGATACCGTTTCTGCAATGGGTCAACGCCAGATTTTTGGACCTTATCCTGTAGATCAGGGACTCTCCAATATTATGCACTCTTCATCCGGATTTCTCCAAACTCAATCCAAACATATTCAAACATCAGAAGTCTGCGCCACCTGCCACACCTTAATTACCGAATCATTGGGACCTGATGGAGAAGTCATTGGAGAACTACCCGAACAGGTTCCCTACCTGGAGTGGAAACATAGTAGCTTTGTAAATAATCAGAGTTGCCAGTCATGCCACATGCCGGTGGTTAAAGACAAAGTTGCTATTTCGTCTGTGCTGAGTAACCCAAGGGAAGAAGTTTCGAGACATTCGTTCCGGGGAGGAAATTTTTTCATGCTAAAGGTATTGAACCGCTATCGTGATGAGCTCGGTGTGCAGGCCTTGCCCAATGAGATGAATTCAGCTATAGATCGAACTCTGGAACATCTTCAAACTAAAACCGCCAGGATAACTATTAGTGATCTGTCAATTAATGATAGAGAACTGCAGGCTGAAGTCTCAATACAAAACCTGGCCGGGCATAAGCTGCCAACCGCCTATCCCTCCCGACGAGTCTGGATCCATCTAACTGTGAAGGACGAATCAAGCAACCTGCTGTTTGAATCAGGAGCCCTGCAACCGAATGGTTCAATAACCGGGAATGACAATGATAATAATGCAGGTCGTTATGAACCGCATTACACAGAGATTACACAACCCGCCCAAGTACAAATTTACGAAACCATAATGGCAGATCCAGATGATAAAGTTACTACCGGCCTATTAACAGCTGTTCGGTTTATAAAGGACAACCGTATCCTGCCCGATGGTTTCGATAAGACTACCGCGGAAGAGGATATTGCGGTCCGGGGAAATGCTTATCAGGATGGAAACTTTAATAGTGGAAATGATCAAATCACATATCGCATAGATGTGGGAGAGGCTGAAGCCCCTTTACATGTAACTGCCGAACTATGGTACCAACCAATCGGATTCCGGTGGGCTCAAAATCTGGCACCATATGATAGCCCGGAGACAAACCGGTTTGTAAATTACTTCGACGCGATGTCGGATGTGTCAGGTACTAAGCTGACAGAAACCTCTGTCATTGTGAAATAAAAATAGAATTGGATCAACGCACATAAAGATTGGCAATAATTTGATTCATAGCAGCTAGGAGTTATTGACTGCTAAACACTGAAAACAAATAGAATATGAATGTGAACTCTGTCCTTAATCTGCTAAAGAATTCATGTCAACATGGAAGCGTACCTATACCTGGAAGCCCATATCAAAGCAATTGAATCGGCTACCGATTTCACCTACAGTTGGTGTAAAAATATGGGTATGGAATCAAACGAAGCTGCTCGATTTACGCTGGCCGTAGATGAACTATTGACTGATATGATCCTTTTCGCCTATCCCGAAACGGACGGATACATTGAAATCTGGTACAGGTATTCAGTCCCGCAATTAGAGATTATCATCCAGGAATCCGGAGAACCCTTTGACCCCGACCGATATCACTATTCCAAAGAAAAAGCATTGAAAGATGGCAATTTTGAGGGTGCCGGACTAGAGCTTGTCCGCAGTTTGACAGATCACTTTCTATTCCTTAACCGGGGTAAGCAGGGCAAAGAATTCAGGCTGGCCAAGCAACTGCAGAAACGTAGTTTAACCGATTACCAAATAGAAAATGAAAATAAGCCAGAGGAGATTGAAGAGGAATATAACTACGAATTGTCTGCTGCAACTAAAGAAGATGCCGAAGATATAGCTAAACTTATTTACCGGTCCTACAATTATTCCTACAGCAAAGAGGGCCTCTATTTTCCCAAACAGAATGAGTTGGCACTTGAACATGGGAAAAAGTTTGGTGTCATCGTTCGAACAGAAAAAGGAAGGCCCGTTGGATATTTCTCCGTTATCAAAGATCCACATTCACTTGTCGGAGAGGTTGCAGAAGCTATGGTTTCCCCAGCTCACCGACAAAAAGGGCTGATGACCCGCATGCTGAATGAGCTCATCTCGGTTAGTAAAAAAAGAGGCCTGATGGGATTATACGGATTGGCATTAACGGTCCACAATATCAGTCAAAAGGTAAATCAGATCTTTGGTTTTGGTAGCACTGCACTCCTCGTTGCTGTCACCAAAGGGGGTAAATACAAAAATTTAACTGAAAACAGTTCTCAACCTGTGGCTATAGTCGTAGACTTCTTACCACTGTCAAAAAAATGGAGCCCAACCGTCTTTCTTCCTGCCAAATATCGTTCTGTGCTGGAACAAATATACCATCAATTTGATGTTGTTCCTGCACTTAAAAATGGTTCAAATAGAGCGGATAATGAGAAAAAGAAATCCGAACTTGATCTTAAATTCACTTATCGTAATAAGACCGCAACTATCATTGTTCGCAACCTGGGATCTATGTTTATCTCATCGGTTAAAAGTATGCTTAGAAGCCTGAATGAGGTAGAGTTGAATGCCATATACATTGATATTCCATTGGAGGACCGGGAAAATGACCAGGCTGTAGAGTGGCTACGCAAAAACGGATTTATTTTTGCCGGATTAATACCCATGAAATACGAAGAAAAAGATTTCCTGCGAATGCAAAAAATATTAGTACCCGTCAATTTTGAACCAATTAAAACTTTCTCGGAGCTGGCAACAAAACTCAAGGAATTTATAAAAACGGAGTATTATGGACTTCAAGAAGACAGGTAATCGATTGTCTGTAACCCTTTTAGGTGACTTCAACCTTAACATTGTTCGCAGAATCAAGAACTTGTTAGAGGATAAAGATGAATTATACATTGACCTGGAAAGAGCTCGATTTGTAAACAGCGAAGCGATCATTTTTCTTCATAAACAGATCCACAACAATCGAACCATACGACTAAAAAATCCTCCGAAAATATTTTATGAAGCACTAAAAATACTGGGATTACACAATGACTGGAACCTGAAAACAATAATTGAACGGTAACGAAAAATTCTATCCTAATGGAAAAAAGCAATAACAATATATCCTCTCTCGACCTTGATACAATGTGGGAACGTATATTTACAGTTAATCCGCTTGTTATTATCGGTTCAATGGACGATGATGAAACTCCGAACTTTGCTCCCAAGCATATGGCCTTTCCGCTCGGGTGGGACAACTATTTTGGATTTGTTTGCACACCCCGACACAGCACTTATCAAAACATTAAAGATAATGAAGAGTTTACGGTAACCTATCCTAAACCGGACCAGGTTATTTCAACCAGTCTTACGGCAACCAAGCGGTGTGAAGATGATACCAAACCCGAGCTGGAAACCATTCCACGATTCAGGGCATCATCGGTCAACGGTTATTTTTTGGAAGAAAGCTATCTATACCTGGAATGCCGCCTGGTACAAATGGTAGATGGATTTGGGGTCAACAGCCTGATATTGGGAGAGGTTGTAGAAGCATACGCTGACAATGATTTTATACGCAAACCCTCCAGGGATGACAATGAATTGATCTACAATCATCCGCTTATGGCTTATCTCCATCCGGGCAGGTTTAGTATTATCAATGACTCCCAGGCCTTTCCATTTCCCAAGAAATTTGAAAAGTAGAATATGGTCAATTCCCAAACTGCACAACATGTTTTGGATGCCTGTCGCAGTCAAACCCAGTGGTTTCTGAGTCTGCTGGAAAAACTGGTTACTATAGAGACACCACCACACGAACCCAAGAAACACAGGCAGCTTTTTCAGGAGCTCAGCAAGGTACTTCAAAAATTACAATTCAAAAGTGAAATATATCCGGGGAAACAAAGTGGTGGTCAACTCTTTGCAAGGAAGTCCGGACAATCGACAAACGGATACCAGCTTTTACTAGGACACATAGATACGGTTTGGCCGGAAGGCACGCTGGGGGAAATGCCCTTCAAACAGATGGAAAATGAGATTGCAGGGCCAGGAATTTATGACATGAAAGCAGGCGTAACCATGATGCTGACCGCATTGAAAGTGCTCCGGGATTTAGATCTTTCCCCTCCAATCGATCCTGTTCTCTTTATTAATTCTGATGAAGAAACCGGCAGTAATGATTCCAGATCACGCATAAAGCTTTTAGCCCGGACAATGAAACGGGTATATGTGCTTGAACCCTCTTTGGGGAATAAGGGAAAATTAAAAACACGCCGGAAGGGAGTCGCTCATTATGATATTCGGGTGACGGGCAAATCCTCCCATGCAGGATTGGAGCCCGAAAAAGGCCGAAGTGCAATTCTGGAATTATCACATTTGATTCAAAAACTGTTTGAACTGAACGACCCGGAACATGGAATAACAGTAAATGTTGGTAAAATTGACGGCGGGATAAGCACCAATGTTGTGGCCCCGGAAAGCTCTGCCGATGTTGATGTGCGGGTGCTGACAAAAAAAGATGCGGAAATAGTAGAAGAAAAAATTAAAAACCTTTCCCCATCCACTTCCGGCGTTTCGGTAGAAATATCAGGTGGATTCGGCCGTGAACCGATGACGCAAAACAAGCAAAACCGCCGATTATGGAATAAAGCAAAAGAATGTGCTGATATGCTTGACCTGGAGCTTAAGCAAGGTACTTCAGGCGGAGCCTCCGATGGCAACCTGACCAGTCAATTCACTGCCACGCTGGATGGTCTCGGTGCTGTTGGCGAAGGGGCACACAGCTCGAACGAAAAAATATATCTTGAAGAAACGATACAACGTACTGCGCTACTGGCACTATTGATTTTAACCCCTGACCTACAGAATAGCAATGGATAAGTTGTTCCATAAATATCGAAATACTGATATCATTAAACTGAATTATTAATTCAATCCATTAATTTAGGTTTGATAGCATTTATCACACAAAGTTAGACTTTTTAGCCAACACTTTTTCTTTTCAATTTTTACGTTATTCTTCATAAAGTTTTATTAATTAGCAGCGGTGGAAACAGAAACTAAAATACTATGGAACCTGGTGGCAGCCCTTGGTGTGGGCTTGCTTATCGGTATTGAGCGGGGTTGGACCGGCCGGAAGGAAGATGAGGGCGATCGTGTGGCCGGCATTCGCACATTTAGTTTGGTCGGTCTGCTTGGTGGACTCTCAGCAGAAATGGCCAATTACGTAACCGAGTGGATACTCGCTGTCATCCTTCTGGCGTTTTCTGCACTTATAATCACTTCATATGCCGTTGAGACGATTGTCCACAAAGACAAGGATATTGGTATCACCACCGAGATAGCGCTGTTGTTAACTTTTTCGCTTGGTGCGTGGGCTACATTCGGTTATCGGGCACATGCCCTTGGAGCGGCCGTTTTGGTAATGGTGCTGCTAAGCCTCAAACCGGTACTACATCGGTGGTTACGCATGATTGAGGTTAAAGAGATCTATGCCGGAATCAAGCTGCTGGTTATTTCTGTTGTTTTCCTTCCTCTTCTACCCAACCGGGGATACGGACCATGGGAGGCACTAAATCCTTACTGGATATGGTGGATGGTGGTTCTTATATCCGGACTCTCCTTTGTGGGATATGTTCTTATCAAATACAAGGGAGAACGACTAGGCACTATATTGACCTCTATTACTGGCGGTTTAGCATCCTCAACGGCCGTAACACTGAGCCTGGCACAGTTTGCCCGACAGCAAAAACAGGTTATCAGTAATATTTTTATTGCAGGCGTATTAATTGCTTCTTCAATTATGTACGTCAGGGTGGCCATTGAGGTATCCATCGTTAATATGGCACTTTTGCATCCTCTTTGGATTCCCCTTACAACCATGTTGGTACTGACCGCAAGTGGAGGTATCTGGCTTTGGAAACGACACCATGACCTGGCCCAGGAGCAACCGTCTATTGAGTTAAAGAATCCCCTTCAGCTTTTTACAGCAATACAGTTTGGTCTACTGCTTGGGGTTATATTACTTTTGGCAACGGCTATGGAAAAGTGGTACGGTGATGAAGGTATCTATCTGCTGGCACTCTTTTCCGGTTTAATGGATGTAGATGCTATTACGCTCTCGCTTTCACGAATGGCTCAAAATGAAACGAACCCTCAAGTTGCCATTACCGGAATAATCATAGCCGTAATAACAAACACGTTCGTCAAAGCCGGACTTTTTATTTTCTGGGCTGGTTTCAAAAAGAGCAAGCCCCTGATTTGGCTCATACTTTTGATCTCAGCAGCCGGAATTATTTCACTACTTCCTGTAATTTGATTTGCTAACCTCACCCCTGCTTACCTAAGCTCTCTTTATTGAGTATTCAGCATATTTAATTCGCTTCCGATCACATCATGACCAATTTTTAAGTAAGAATTTACCACTCCACTACATCAATTTGGGTGAATCAACTTGAATCATAAATAAATATTATGAACAGTTGGACAAAAGCCGGAATTGTTGGTTTAATCGGAAGTTTAATCATGTTCCTGCTGATGATGCTGGGTATTCACGGGACAGGAATTGCTCCCTTCAATATTCCGCCCTCTGCTGCTTTCTTTACCAAGCTGGGGATTGCTGTCGGTCCACTGCCCCTTCTGGTACATTTCGGATATGGAGCTTTTTGGTCGATATTGCTGGTATATCTGTTTAAACAACAAACTGACATCACAAAAGGCCTGGGAATTGCAATTGCAGCCTGGCTCATCATGATGCTGATCTACAGTCCGATCATTGGTTGGGGGGTGTTTGGTTTTGGTGATGGTCATATGCTGGATCCTTCAAATCCGCTTTACCTGGAGGGCGGTCCAAAATACCTGATCTCAACCCTGATACTGCACCTCATTTTTGGTCTTGTTATCGGCTGGCTCAACCCAAAATGGATCGACCTCTCTAAGTTATCTTGATTATTATTGGTTCCCAGAATTTATCAAACACAGAATAATCACTCTTCCTATGTCGAAAAAGCAAATTATTGCTGTCTTACTACGCATTATCAAATAACCGTATGGTCGGCAATTTTTTCTGAAAGTGGCAGTCCCCAAGTCGGAATTTTACCACCCAAGGTATAATACATCGCTTTGAAACCCATTTTCAGAGCATGTGGGGTATAGCCCATTTTCAAAATACTGGTATCTCCTCCCCACCACTCATCGGTGTGCATATAAAAGCCTTTATGGCCGCCCATGTCTCCCATGCAGATCAACTCGAATTCCAGTGGGGTAATCTCCTCTTTAGGTTGATAATCCCCCGCTTCCGCCCCAAGCACTTTTGCCAACACTTCCGCTTCCAGGTGGCCCAGGGATCCCAGCTTGGGTACCGTAATCGAAGCTGCATCTCCCACGGCAAAAACTTCGGGATAATCTGGATTTCGCATGTGCAAATCAGTCACAATAAACCCCTGATCGTCAGAAATCGGTAAATCTCTGAGGAAATCATGGGCTTTCCAGTTTGGAAAAATAATTTTGAGTTCCGCCTCCAGACTACTGCCATCTTTGAATTCGATGCCGTCCTCATAAATGCGCTTTATGCCCCGGGTATCAGCCTTGTACCCATATCCCATTTCCTCAACCATCGGTAGCAGTTGCTCCAAAATCTTTTCACCGGCGTCTTCAGCAATGACTTCGGCAGGTGTAAACATGGTGATCTTTTCGGCACCACCCAATTCCCGTTCTTTTAGCCATTCGGCCATTGAAAAAGAAATTTCAACAGGCGGGCCCTCGCAAGCCGCTTCCGCTATCGGTATGTCAGGTAGTTTTTCGCTTTTGCCCTGAGTAAACAAGTCTGAACCAATCGCTATAGGTCCGCCTTTGTATCCGCCTTCATACAGATACCTGCGAATTTTATCGCCATAATAAGTATCTGTAAAGGTATGGCCATACTTGCCGAATCCTTCGATCTCATCGAATGCCAGCTTATTGCCAAGGGCAATCACTAAATAATCGTACTCAATTTCTTCAATAGCAGAGCCCGAACGTTCTATGGGCTTAAAACTCACCTTTCTATTTTCCACATCAACTTCATGAACATCACCCTGGATAAAATCTATATTATCCCGATCTAAAAACTTAATAAATGGCAAATGAAGTGTTCTCTCCGGGTTGTTATTATTCCAGACCTCAATCGGGATATTGGGTATAAAGGTTAAATAAGGTTTACGATCTACACACGTCATTCGTACATTATCTCCAGCATATTGACGAATGTACCGCGCTGTAGTTAATCCAGCGAAATTAGATCCTAAAATGAGAATATGTGGTTGTGCAGCCATAATTCCGGTATTTAATTTAGTTTGATCACCGGAGTATATATTCAGCACTATTCATCAGGTATAGGAAATAGATGGTTTGTTCTGTAGTAGAAGGCCCTACGGAGATTATTTTGTTACCCTGAAATTCGTCTAACTTGTTGACAATTTGTACAAAATCAATTCCGCAGTAATCCTCTGCTCCTCATCCAGGCTTCGCATAGTCCAGGCCACTGCGAGAGTTCCTGATCATCCGGAGCCATACCAAAACCGTGCGGACCATCTTCAAAAAGATGCATCTCTGCGGGTATGTCATGATTTATCAATGCCTCATAGAACATAATACTGTTTTGTACCGGGACGCCTGTGTCATTCGTCCCATGAACGAGAAAAGTAGGGGGTGTCTGTGCTGTAACCTGTTTTTCGTTTGAAAGATAATCCACCAACTTTGGGGTGGGATTCTCTCCCAATAGATAAAACCGTGAACCCTCATGAGTGTATTCATCCCCGAATGTAATTACAGGATAGATTAATACCATAAAGTCAGGCCGCGATGATTGGCGCCCGATTCGATCCGAGCCATCAGGATCACCGAAATCAAAATGAGTACCTGCTGTTGAGGCAAGATGCCCACCTGCAGAAAAGCCAAGTATTCCGATTCGATTTTTGTTCAAACCCCATTGGGTGGCATTAGCTCGAACCATCCGAATCGCTTGCTGAGCATCGTTCAGTTGTGAGGGATGATGGTAGCGTTCACCCAGCCGGTATTTAATGACAAAAGCCGCCACACCCAGCTCGTTCAACCAACGGGCAACTTTATGTCCTTCCTTCTCCATCGCCAGGTGAGTGTAACCTCCGCCTGGAAAAATAACCACTCCGGTTCCGCTTATCTTTGATGTATCCGGTAAATACACGGTCATAGTTGGTTTATCTTTCTCGGTATTGCCAACTGCGTCAGGCGCACCGTCGGGCCAGAGCAATATGATTTCATCTGTTCCTTGCTGGGCCTTTACAAAAGAGAACGGATTCAAAGTTATAATTGTCGCCAATAGAAGAATTGATATCGAAAGCTTTCCTGTGTTCATAAATATTTTTTTGTCATTTAGATTCTAACAGTAATGATCTGTATCAAATTCTCCAATTTTTATTCTTCAACTCTCAGCCCCTTAACACCAAGATGATCTTGACAGGTGTTTTTTATAGATTCAAATAGCTTTTTTAGATAAAAGCCCAAAAAAATATAGCTCCAGTGGATTTAAATAATATGAAAAATTTCTTATTCCTGATTGTACTCTTTGTGTTTACACAACCTCCCGCAACAGCTCAACATTCGTTTGAAACACTCAAAACCTTTTCAGCCATGGAGGCCCATCAAGCGGTCGCAGTTGGTGCTAATCATTTTTATGCCATTTCCAGTACTGCCATCGGAAAATACGAAAAAGAGTCCGGGCAGCTTGTTGATCGATGGGAAGCATCTCCCAAAACCAATATTTCCCACTTGGATAGTGGAGTTATCATTGATGGCAAACTGTACGCGGCTCATTCCAACTATCCGGAGATACCCATGACAAGCTCCGTCGAAATCTGGGACGCCGAAACCATGAACCACATTGATTCCCACAGCTTCGGAATTTACCGTGGTTCTCTAACCTGGATAGATCGTTATAACGGTGCATGGTGGGGTGTTTTTGCACACTATGACGAGTTCGAGAGTCAGATTGACAAGGATAATCGGTGGACCACCCTTGTTCAGTTTAACGACCAGTGGGATGAAATTGAATCCTGGGTTTTCCCAGAAGAGATGCTTCATAGATTTGGTACTAAAAGCAATTCGGGAGGTTCATGGGGCCCCGATGGTAAGCTTTATATTTCGGGCCACGACCTCCCGGAACTGTATGTAATGCGGCTTCCTGATTCAGGGTCTACGCTAAAACTGCTCGATATTCTCCCGATCGAAAATGAGGGCCAGGGTATTGCCTGGGACCGTTCGGAACCGGGTATTATTTATTCTATCAAGCGCAGTGCGCGGGAGGTTGTTGTATCCCAATTACAATAGATTGAGAACAAAATTACAACATAAAAAGTGTGTATTTAGAAATACATTAAGGCTGTTATTGAAAATCAATCGTGGCAGAATACTGGATAGATGCTAAAGTTACTTTTATCTTGGGGGAATCAAGAAATATAACATCATTTAATAATATCCGTCCTATGCCTCTTCTCCAATCAAAATGAGAAGGGGCATTTGGGTATGATAGCCCATTTGTCTGGTATGATCCTTTTCCATTAAATTTTGAAAAAATGTTTTTTTATACCGGGTTACAGACAACAAACGAGCATCATATTTTTTTATGTAATTAGCAAATCCTACATAGAAAGAATCTTCAATTATAGTTTCAAATATCAAATTAGGATAATCAATCTGTTCATTCACAAGTTCTCTGAAACCCCGGTACTTAATTTCGGTCTCCAGATCCATCTCTTTAGCTACATGCAGGATATGTAACTCAGCATCAAATAGATCTGCAAATGAGATTAAACTCTGCAGGGCTTCTATATCTCCCGTATGATAATCTGTTGTATATACAATATTGCCAAAACCTCTGTAGGTACTCTTTTCTGGTATTGCCAGCAGTGGAACCGGCGTTTTTGAGATAATATCCATGGTAACGCTGCCAAATAATCTTTTTCTCACTCCCGACCTCCCTTTACTTCCCATTATAATTAGATCTATATCTTTCTCATCAAGCTGATTCAGAATAGAATTTGTTGGATCTCCCATTTCCACTATCGTTTCTGTTACTAAATTGTCTAATTTTTCTTCTGAACTAATCTTATCAATCAGTCTCTCGAATGAATAAGAATAGATACTTTGTGCAGAATGCATAAAAAATATGCGCGCATTTGCAGTACGGGCAATTTCAATAGCAAAGGAGAAAGCATTATCTGCGTAACCAGAAAAGTCAGTCGGAACTAGAATATTATTGATTTCCATTGAAATGGGATCAGAATTCTGGTAGAACTTATTTACATTCCTTCATCGATTAAAGCGCACAGCAAAATTGTATCATTTCTCTCGATAATTAATCCAAGGCAATTTTTGGTTCTGAGTGTAGGTATTGGCCCCACGTATTTTTGCAGGTTTTCAAGTATTATCACTCACTCTGGATCATTTAAATTGATTTATAATTTTTCATTTATTAATCCATTTCAAAACTAAAAGAGGGCTTTAAAAAATGTTATTTGAGACTCTTTCACTAACAACCATTATCAATGTGTAATCCCTTTTACCACTTATACTTATTAGACGGGATATTCTAATCCATGATGAACAAACCCGTTCAAACGGACAAATTAGAACGCGCTTTGGGGTTGCCTGCGGCACTAGCTATCGGTATCGGTACAATGGTGGGGGCGGGCATATTTATATTCCCTGGAATTGCTGCCGGTTACGCCGGACCTGCGGCGATGATATCCTTTGCTTTAGGAGGATTGATCGCCCTGCTTGTTGCACTACCGACAGCCGAACTGGCTACGGCCCTGCCGGAAAGCGGGGGGTGGTTACTACTATGTCTCCAGAAGTTTTGGACCAATGGCCGGCTTGTTGGTAGGGATAGCACAATGGTTCGGTCTGATTTTTGCGAGTGCATTTTATCTGGTTGGATTCGGGCAATATACGGTAGAGTTACTACATGAAGTTGGACTCTCAATAGGAAATCCCTTCATTCTTATTGCCCTTGCATCGGCACTTGTACTGACACTAGTAAATCTCATTGGAACAAAACGGGCTGGTGATCTGCAAAATGGTATTGTACTTGCACTCACGGTCATCTTGACCGTTCTGCTGAGTTTCGGTGTGCTGAATGCGACTGGAATTATCGGTTCCTCAACCTGGCCCATTCCATTTGCACCCAAAGGGATTGGTGCAGTTTTTACGACAACAGCACTGATCTTTACGTCATATCTCGGATTTGTACAGATCGCTACGGTTGCCGGAGAAATTAAACGACCTCACAAAACACTTCCCCTGGCATTAACCGGCAGTGTAATATCGGTAATGTTACTATACATATTAACCATATTCGTCAGTACCAGCGTTCTTCCGACCGAGCGTCTTGCACAATTGGGAGAGACCGCCATGGTACAGGTGGCTGAGACATTGGTTGGACGACTTGGAGCTTATGGAATCATTAGCGCCGGACTTCTGGCCACACTTTCCAGTGCCAACGCTTCTATACTGAGTTCCTCACGGGCAGTCTTCGCACTCAGTAAAGATGAGCTTCTGCCTTCATTTATCAGCAAGATCAACAGTAGATTCGGTACTCCTCATGTTGCTTTATATGTAGTTGGAGTGTCTATTGCGACAATTACCTTACTCGGCAAGGTCGAAGTACTGGCCGAGATTGCCTCTCTTCTCCATCTTATCATTTACGGCTTTATCTGCCTGTCTTTGATAAAGCTACGAAAATGGAATCCAATCTGGTTTGCACCGACCTATCGGGTCCCGGGAGGTTTGTTGTTCCCGATGGTCGGAGCCGCAACGAGCTTTGGGCTTATTTTAATGATGCGTCCGCTTTCAATTGTCTTTGGGTTCGGTATTATGGTTTTCGCCTTGTTTTGGTATTGGATATATGCGAAAGAGCTTGACCTGGAAACTCCTGAACCTCGGCACATAGTCCCCTCACTGCTCGAACCGAGAATCTTATTACCTTTTGAAATTTCGGGTGTTAACTTACCTCCCTACCGATTGCTATAGGCTTTTGATAGGCTTAAACTATTCTTGCTGGGATATCAGGAACTGCCGGAACAAACTTCACCGGAACAGTTCAAGGAAGAATCCGGAGAAAAGATGTCAGAAAAATTGAAACATTTCACGAGCCAGCTTGAAGAGTATGATATTGACGTCGAGTCCGAAGTTAATTACACGCCGGATATCTCAAAAAGTCTGGATCGCTATATCCAGGAACAACACTCTCATGTATTACTGATTCCCGGGGAGATCGATTCACTGAAACGCTTGCTGGTTCCGATTTATAACCCGGATCAAATCAATAAAAGGATGGCAACGATTCTCCGCAACCTGGCCTATTCCAGCCGCTTGCCGATAACGATTGTTATTATTGAAACAGAAAACAATAATATGGATGCCGAAACCATACGGAGACTGGCGACAGAACAACTTACTATGGCCGGACTTAAAGAAAATCAACTACGAATTACAAAAGTTGAAATTCCGAGCCTGGTTAAGGTCGTGAGTCAAATTGCTGGAGACGAAGACCTACTGGTATTGATAGAGTCGGAGTCCGACGAAAAAAAGACCTTTTTTAAAAGCTCCACCGACAAGATACAGAACGCTGTAAACTGCCCGACTTTGATTGTATTTCGTGAGACCGGGGAAACGGAAGCAACCGAAAGTGTATCGGCCAAAGAGATGGAAGAACCGGCAAGAACAATCTCTGGTGAAGATGAAGATCATGGCTCAACTTGAAGAGTATCAAAATAAGCGAAATTTAATGAAACAGATGAACCTGTGGGAACGCACAACAGAACCTCTGAAAAACTAATCAGCCGAAATGGACCGCACCGATGCTGGCCAGCTTACTGACAAGCGATCTTCTGATGAAGAACGGACGAATACCGGTCGGCTGCGCTATCCCCGATATCAGGGGTTGTGTGAAGATAAAAACCCAAGCGACGTAGTAAGAGAGGAAGCCTGATTATGCCACCTGAAAAAATTCGCATTGGAAATCGCACCATTGAGATGGATAACCTAGACAAGGTGATTTTCCCGGATATCGAATTTACACAAGGTGACCTGCTCGATTATTATCGCAAAATATCCGATCCCATACTCCTCCATCTTAACGACCGCCCACTCACGCTTCAGCGATTCCCGGCTGGTATCGGGGAAGAGGGTTTTTATCAAAAAAAGGCCTCCGACTATTTTCCCGACTGGATACAAAAAACATCGATTGAAGTGAAAGGTGAAAGCAAAAAGCAGTACCAGGTTGTTTGCAATGATATCGCCACACTTGCATATCTAGTCGATCAGGGGTGTATTACATTTCATATCTGGCAAAGCATGAAAGACAAGCTCCACTATCCGGACCGCATGATCTTTGACCTGGATCCACCGGATGACGACTTTGAGCTGGTCCGGCAAGGCGCCCTCGAACTCAAAGAACTGCTTGACAAGATTGAGCTGAAACCGTTTGTTATGACCACTGGCTCCCGTGGCCTTCACGTCGTTACTCCTTTGGATCGCAACCAAAAATTTGATACCGTTCGAGGATTTGCCAAGAAAATCACCGATCACCTGTCCGTTAAGAATCCCAACAGTTTTACAACAAAATTGCGCAAAAAAGAACGGGGAAGACGTCTCTTTCTGGATTATCTGCGCAACTCCTATGGACAGAATAGTGTTGCTCCCTATTCCGTGCGTGCCAGGTCCAGGGCACCTGTTGCTACTCCATTAGACTGGGATGAATTAAAAAAAGGCGACCTGCATTCTCAGATGTATACAGTAAAAAATATCCTTCGCCGGATGGGACAGAAGGAAGATCCGTGGAGAGAAATAAAAAAACATGCCGGATCACTTGAATCGGCTCAAAATAAATTTGAAGAAATATAAACTTCAATTATCAGAATTTTGATCTAATTTGTTATTCCTCAGACAAACAATAAACCCGGAATGCTAGCCACGGCAATGATACAGCAGTAAGCGAGAAGCTTCCAGGCTTCCTTTATCCCAATGAAGAACGTAAAAATTCCCCCTTTTATGAGAGTATTGGCGACAGTTGCCAGAACAATAGCGGTGGTAACCACAGTTTGAACAAGATTAGTACCACTCATATTCAACAAAGACAGGGTTATCGAATCGATATCAACCATTCCTGTAATAAGAGAAAAACCGTAAACCCCCGGATCGCCCAACCAACGCCTGCTACCCTCCGACAGTAGTAAAACAATGGCTAAAATAATCCCAAATTGTATGGCTGCCTTAAGCTGCAATGGATTGGGCAAATGGATTGATTTGCTTGATTTTTCGTGCTCGCTTTTTTTCCAGACCCATATCGAAAGTAACAGGGCAGTAACAGCCATCATCCCCACTGGTGGGCCTACAGATTGTACTAACTTCGGGCTAAAAATCAGTGTCAGCAGTATCACCCTGGAAAGGGCGGTAAAAGTGGCAATGAGTATACCGGTTATCAACAATTTTTTTGATCTGATCTCTTTTGCAAAACGTGCCAGTGTTACCGTAACAGCAAGTGAAGAGACGATCGAACCGGTGAACGAGGTAAACAAAATTCCCCTCTGATTTCCCAGGTACTTCATCGAAAAATAACCGGCATAGGATATACCGGCAATTAACACCACCATCAGCCATATTTCAAAGGGGTTAAGTACATTCCATGGCCCGTATCCCCGGTCAGGCAACAATGGTAGCAGTACCGCCGAAATTAGAAGGAAAAGGACGCCCGAATAAAGCTCGTTCGGTTCTATTGTTTTGATCCATTTGTGCAGTTCAGGTTTGATGCTGAGTATCAATACCATCACAACAGTGACCGAAACCGACAGGATGATGTATCCCTTGATTACCGCTATGCCCACTGTAAATGTTAGAAAGGCAGCCATTTCCGTAGTAAGTCCGAGAGAACCCGTCTGTTTGGCATGCTGGTAATAACCGGTCATTACAATTAGTATGAAGCCGAGTAATGCCACACCAAGTAGCATATCGCCCACGTGTTCAGACAAGATGCCCCATAGCCCACCGGACAATGCAATAAGTGTAAAGGTCCTGATCCCGGCTGTACGCTGTCCCTCCTTCTTCTCCTGGAAGCTCCAACCCCGCTCGATACCCACCAGAAAACCCAGTAACAGGATCAATCCCATCCGGGCCAGTAAGGTTAATTCTATTTGAGATCCGTCCATACTATCCTCTTTGTACAACCATTATCTAAATCTACTCATTGAATATATTTCGCCCAATTCCACCTCACTCATTTTTTTTACAACTCGATTTGAGTCCCGACCTCCACAACCCGGTCCGAAGGTATATGAAAATAAGAAGCAGCTCGCTGAGCATTACGTGACATCCAGGCAAACAGTTTTTCCCTCCAGATAGCCATTCCGGGTTTTTCGGTTGCAAGCATGGTTTCCCGGCCCAGGAAGAATGTCGTTTCTTCTATATCAAAACCATTTCCATTTGTCTCACATTGAGCAAGCAGCTTAGGCACATTCGGATCCTCAGCAAAACCGATCCGGGCATTTATTCTAAAGATATTTTCTCCAAGTGATTTTATTTCTATGCGTTCTTCATCAGGTACCTCAGGTACATCTCGGGTAATGAGGGTCAATAAGGCTACTCGTTCATGTACTATCTTGTTATGCTCAAGATTATGGAGTAATGCTTGTGGCGTTCCTTCGGGATTTGAATCCATGAATACAGCTGTACCCGGTATACGTTCCGGCTGATATTCTTGTACCCTCCTGATAAACTCTTCATGGGGAATAATCTTTTCTCTCAACCTCTTGCTCAGTATGCGGCGGCCCCGCTTCCAAGTCGTCATTATTGCAAACATAAGGCCGGCAATTACCAGCGGGAACCAACCGCCGGTCGGTATCTTCGGTAGGTTTGCTCCCCAGAACGACAGGTCGATGGCCAGAAGTCCCACTCCCATTATTGCTACAAGCCACTTGCTCCATTGCCACCGGCTTCTGGCCACAACCGCAAATAGAATCGTAGTAAATACCATATCAGTAGTTACTGCTACACCGTAAGCTGAAGCAAGATTGCTAGAAGTACGAAAGCCAATGACGAGTCCGATACAGGCAATCATCAAAATCCAATTAATTACCGGTATATAGATTTGGCCGAATTGCTCTTCTGAGGTTTGCTGGACTTTGAGGCGAGGAAGATAGCCAAGCTGGACAGCCTGCCTGGTAAGTGAAAAAGCCCCCGAAATTACAGCCTGGGAAGCAATAATAGTGGCTACGGTTGCCAGAATAACAAGTGGATAAAGCCCCCAATTTGGTATCATGTGATAGAATGGATGTTCGATCGTTTCAGGGTGACTGATAACTAGGGCTCCCTGTCCAAAGTAGTTTAACAGAAGTGAAGGGAGAACGACACAAAACCAGGTCAATCGGATGGGGCGGAGACCGAAGTGACCGATATCTGCATACAGGGCTTCACCTCCCGTTACAACCAGAAAAACAGATCCAAGAACAAGAAAACCCGCCCAGCCATTACGGATAAAAAACTGGAAGCCATACATTGGATTCAGTGCAGCCAGTACATCAGGATGCTGGACAATCTGGATGATACCCAATACAGCCAATGTCAAAAACCATGTAAGAGTAATAGGACCGAATACGGAACCGATTCCCGCAGTACCATAGGATTGAACAGCAAAGAGTGCAATGAGAATTCCGATGGTAATCGGTATAATGTAGGGCTCAAAAAATGGTGTTGCTACCTGAAGCCCTTCAATAGCACTCAACACAGATATTGCAGGGGTAATCATACTATCACCGTAAAGCAAAGCGGCACCAAACAACCCTGTCAAAACAAGAAGCCAGCGACGTCCCTTTGCTTTTTCAGTTGGTGGACTCACTAAAGCAGTAAGTGCAATGATCCCCCCCTCCCCATTATTATCAGCCCGGAGTACCAATACCAGATACTTAATTGAAATAACCAATATCAGTGACCAGAAAATAAGTGATAATACTCCAAGAACATTTTCTGAGGTTGCTGAAAGACCATATGAAGCATGAAAAGATTCACGAATAGCATAAATGGGACTTGTACCGATATCCCCGTATACAACGCCAATTGCAGCAAGACTCAATCCGAATAGTTGCTTTCCTCGTGGCGGGGAACCACTTTCTTTAGCCTTACTCATACTATTGAAGTATTTGTATGATTCATACTGTAAGATTATGTATACAATTTAGGATCACTTTAAAAAGTAAACTCTTAAATGATTGTAAGGGGAAAGCTTATTTTACTGTGGGAAGAAAGTATATGTTGGACCAGAATTCATTTATTCAAAATAATCAGCAAACTAATTTTAAAAAGAGCTCAATTTTGTGCCCTAACTAAGCAGAACCAACTATATAACTATCATAGATTCTTCATATGAACAAATAAGACAGCCCAAAGTTGAAGCAGCTAAAACGCAATAGTAATAAAATTACAATTTTACGTATTAATAATAGGTATTCTCCAAAATTAGGTGTACCTTGGGTTGTTACATTTAATTACCCACCTAGAAAGTGTTTTTTTGGAAAGACGCGTTAATTCAACTCCTTTCATTAGACAGTTCAGACAGGTGCATAAAAAAATACTATTACAATGGCACAACAAGGCAAAATTAAATTCTTCGATGCCCAAAAAGGTTTTGGATTCATCGCTCCTGAAGAGGGAGGAAAAGATATTTTCGTTCACAGAAATAACGTTGAAAATCTTGGTTATGACCAAGGTCTGGAAGACGATGAAGCTGTAGAATTTGACGTCGAAGAAACACCCAAAGGCTTAAGCGCTATTAACGTGCGGAGCCTGGATTACAAATAGTTTGAATATATTCAGACTTTTTCGAAAGGCCTGCTTCATTTACGAAGCAGGCCTTTTTTTTAATATTCTCTTCCTTTTCCCTTTAACTCATCGATGATGCAGGTATCTATTAACCAAAAGAGGGCTTTGCAAAAGTAAAGAGCTGCCCCTCCCCCGTTATTTCAAACCTGTCTAAATAAACAAATCTTCCCGAAATCATTTCAATATATGCAGCCGGTTTTATACATTAGTTAAAAGAGTTCATTGTCTTTAACTCTTTTAATGTTGCCGGGCTCTCAATAGATAGTTTTATCTAAAGCAGCCGGGTAATAAAATAAAGGAGTAAACGTATGAAATTACCAACTGCCAGCCCATCCATTCGGCCCTCAACAAACGGATATGCTGAATAGTCATACCGATCTTTATTTTAGGATTTGAATCCTCCGCTCACAAAAAAAGGTGCTTTTATCGAAGCATCTCGCAGCCTGGAATGTGGTGGACCCTACATGGAGGCTCCCTGCACAGTGGCGTGCCCTGCCGATATTGATGTCCCTGGTTTTATTACAGCAATAGCCGAAGGAAAAACTGATCGCGCCGCTGATACTATCTTTGCTGAAAACATTTTCGGTACCAGCTGTGCTCGTGTGTGTCCGGTCGAAACATTGTGCGAAGGTTCCTGTGTACTTCTTAAAGAGGGAAGAAAACCAGTTGAAATCGCACGATTACAACGATTCGCAACCGACCGGGAACTGTCTAATCATATACGGCAACAACCGGTTAATGAAACCAACGGATTAAAAGTAGCCATTATAGGTGCTGGCCCGTCGGGCCTCTCCTGTGCGGCAGAACTGGCGTATAAAGGATATGAGGTAACCGTCTATGATGGTCATCAGGATTTTGGCGGCCTAATTCGATATGCAATTGCGCCTTACCGTATTAATAATGATCCCTTGCCACAAGAGGTTGAAATGATTCAAAGTCTGAGTGTGAATTTCCGTATAAACACCCCGATTGATACTAAAGAAAAACTCAAGCAAATTGAAAAAAGCGCCGATGCCATTTTTTTAGGAATAGGTTTGGGCAAAGACGTGGAGCTGCAATATCCCGGTGAAGATCTACCAGGAGTTTGGGATTCACTGGAATTTATCGAAGCCCTAAAAACAGGTCATACCATCGATGTGGGAGATCGAGTTGCTGTGATAGGAGGTGGAAATACCGCTATCGGTGTGGCACGTGAAGCACTGCGGATGGGTGCTGTGGAAGTGACGATGTACTATCGTCGTACGGAAAACGAGATGCCAGCCTATGATCATGAAATTGAAGAGGCCCGTCAAGAGGGTGTCCATTTCCAATTTTTAACAAATCCTGTTGGCTTTATCGGAGCAGACAGGTTGGAAAAAATTGAACTTCAATACATGAAACTGGGGAAACCTGACAGTTCGGGTCGGCCCCGTCCCGTAAATATTGAAGGAACCGAGTTTACGGTCCGTACTGACACTGTGATCAAGGCAATTGGCCAACAAAAAAGGACGGCGTTCCTGGACTGGATTGACAAACTGAAAACTGAAAACGGACTTATTAAAATCGATTCAGATACCGGTCAGACTACAAACTATAAATATTTTGCTGGTGGAGATGCACTCAATGGTGGGGCAACCGTAGTAGAAGCGGTACGAGATGGGAAGGTGGCAGCCAATGGAATACACCAGCTGCTGGGAGGCATATCATGATGAATGAAATTCGATGGCACGGACGCGGTGGACAAGGAGCTAAAACAGTATCCGAACTGTTTGCCATGGCCCTTTTGCACCACGGTAATTATGTGCAGGCTTTTCCGGAATATGGACCGGAACGAAGCGGGGCCCCGTTGCAGGCTTATACCCGAAGTTCAGATCAACCCATTCGGCTGCACTGCGGAGTCACGGATCCAAATATAGTAGTTGTTCTGGATGACTCGCTACTCAACGAAATTGATGTTGCAGAAGGTCTCAAACCTGATGGATTTCTGCTCGTCAGCACGGCACAGTCAAAACAGATGATAGAGACGCGTATCAAAAATGTTGAACAACTCTATTGCGTAGATGGGGATAAAATTGCTGAAGAAACCGGTATTCCCTATTCCAATGTTGTTCTGGCCGGTGCCCTCTCAGCTTTGATGGGTAACCCGCCTCTTGCAGATCTTAAAGAGGCGGCGCGTATCAAGCTGAGCAAAAAACTTTCTCCCGAAATAGTCGAGACCAATCTGAATACCATTGAAGCCGGTTTCAACGCTTTTCAACACACTGAGGAGGTAGTATGGAAAAACTAAAAAAATATACTGAAATCCCGATCGGAGGCACAGTTATTACCAAGGAGGTCACCCAACCCAAGACCGGAGGATGGCGTATGGGACTCAAACATAAAGTTGATCTTTCGAAATGTGTAAACTGTCTGCTCTGCTGGATCGACTGTCCGGATACGGCGGTACCGGTTGATGATACCACTTTTTGGGGATTTGACTATGAATACTGTAAAGGATGTGAACTTTGTGCTGAAGTATGTCCCACAAAAGCAATCGAAATGATACCTGAAGATGAACCCGTGCCGGAGTATGGCAGAACTGGAGGCTCTATTCATGAAAACGCAACTTAATACGCTCGAGCGACATACAGGCCTGACTGGTGCCCAGTTACTAACAGGAGCCGAGGCTGCTGCACACGCCATGCGTCAGATCAATCCCGATGTATTCCCGGTATATCCCATTACTCCCCAAACTCCCATCATCCAGACATTTTCACAATTTGTGGCCGATGGAGAAGCTTCTACCGAAATAATTAATGTTGAATCGGAGCATTCTGCAATGAGTGCGGCTATCGGAGGGGCAGCAGCCGGAGCCCGAACGATGACGGCCACAGCCTCCCAGGGACTGGCCCTGATGATTGAGAATATATACATCGCTGCATCCATGCGTCTGCCTATAGTACTGGCTATTGGTAACCGAGCACTTTCCGGTCCAATTAACATTCACTGCGATCATTCTGATGCTATGCTGGCACGCGATTCGGGGACTATCCAGATATTTGTAGAAAAACGCACAGGAGGCCTACGATTTCATGGTAATGGCTCCTGCACTGGCTGAAGATCCGGATGTTCTTTTACCCGCCATGATCAATCAGGATGGATTCACTATAACCCACACCTCGGAACCCGTATTACTGGAGGAGGACGAAACGGTTCAGAATTTTATCGGTGATTACGAAATTCCATACCCCCTTCTCAACCTGTCACATCCGACAACACAGGGACCGTTTGATATGCCTGATTATTACTTTGAACATAAACGGCAGCAGGAAGCAATGGGAGCAGTGCCGGAAGTGTTGAGTACCGTAACCAACCACTATGCTTCACTCACAGGGCGACGCTATGATGCGATAGAGGCCTATAGGTTGGATGATGCAGAACGGGCCATTATCGTGATGGGATCGGCAGCCGGTACGATGAAAGAGGTGGTCGACCGATTACGTGACGAGGGCAATGCAGTGGGGCTTCTCAAAGTTCGGATGTTTCGTCCATTTCCTTCATCCCAAATCCGCAAAGCTTTGGTGAATGTAAAAAGTGCCGCCGTATTAGATCGAGCCATGTCATTTGGCAGTCACGGTCCACTTTATACCGAAATTACAGAAGCACTTTATGGAAGTGAGACAGTACTGCAGAATTATATTTTCGGTCTGGGTGGTCGGGATCTTTTCCCTGCTGATATTCAAAATGTATTTGATAACCTGAAGAATCCTAATGAAACCCGGGCCATGCAATATATCGGAGTCCGAGAATAATTATTCCCTTTTTGAAAGGAGTGCTATCATGCCGACAATTAAGCAACTGGCCGCTAACGAATCCAAAGAAAAACGCTTCCGTGGCGGGCATTCTTTGTGCAGGGGATGTGGTATCCCCATTGTGGTACGCACGGTTTTGAATAGTATCGAATCTCGGGTTGTGGTGGTCAATACCACGGGTTGTCTGGAGGTAGCTACTACCCGTTTCCCAAATACAGCATGGAATGTACCGTAGCTGCATGTAGCTTTTGAAAATGCTGCTGCCGCAGCAAGTGGTGTTGAAACAGCATACCGCGCCATGATCAAAAAGGGAACACTGCCAGATGATGGGCAGATTACCTTCGTGGTGTTCGGGGGCGATGGCGGCACCTACGATATTGGTCTCCAATCACTTTCCGGTGCCTTGGAACGAGGACACCAGTTCCTGTATGTCTGCTACGACAATGAAGCATATATGAATACTGGTATTCAACGATCCAGCGCCACCCCTTTTGGGGCAAGTACGACTACCAGCCCGGCTGGAAAAGAAAGTTTTGGAAAGGCCCAGCAGCGTAAAGATCTAACAGCGATTGTCGAAGCTCATCACATCCCCTATGTTGGGCAATCATCCATATCCCACTGGCATGATTTAAGCGAAAAGGTGAAACGCGCCACTGAGCTGGAAGGGCCTGCTTTCCTGAATGTGCTCTCAAC